>JANOCH010000494.1:0-7370 GCA_031412015.1 Chitinophagaceae bacterium | reverse complement strand
GGAGTGACGTAGCAGTTGCCGTATCGGCAAAATACTCGGTTGCCTTATGACAGGATGCGCAACTCCTTTTATTGTTACCGGAAAGTAGGGGATCATAAAAAAGAAGCTTCCCTACGTTCTCAATTTCATTCAAAATCCTGTCATCATTGATTCTTAAAAAAATACCTTTTGGATTTAGTCCGTCGTAAAGCTCTTTGTCAAAAATCGAATTGCTTGATTTATTGAGAGAATAATCCACGAAACTTCTGCTAATCACTTTGTAATCACGGATGGCTTGCTGGTTAAGTGCGAAAAGCGGATTGATATAGCTTTTAATAAACGTAAAATGATCGAAGTTGCTGAAGTTTTGGGGACTGCCCGTCACGAATGATAACGCATTAGAATATACAGAAAGATATTGTTCGCCAAGTGGCGTAGCGGGGAAAGATTTATTAAATGTTTGATAGATTGTTTGCACTCCTTTCATCAATGCCTGTAATTCCGGGATGATCCGGTTAGTATCAGGACATTCAAATCCGGTTGTATATATAGCAGCAAGATTCAATAGAAATAGCCTGTTGCACAGGTAAAAATGATGATGAGTTGCAAGGTTTTTGGTGATAGAATCTGCTGAATAAGTTTCAGTCGCCCGGATGGACGATGACACTAATCTTAGTAAACTATCTTTATCGAAACCCTCCTCTTCCGTATATAATGCGGCAAGAGTTAAACCGGCGCCTTCACGCTTATAGGGCCTTTCAAATTTTTCAAATACTTCTGTTTCCCACTCAACCGGTAAAGGGCCATTTATTTTTTTATAGGCTATCGTTTCAAGATACCGAAGCCAAAAATCCATTGGTTTCAAATAAACTCTTGCTATGTTGATCTGTTCTCTTATTGCTCCAATTCCGCTTTCCGTATTTACCTCGCTGGCTTCAATTATCCGGAGCAACTTCAACTGTTCCTGGTCAAATCCATATAAACTGCTTCTATACATCGACAAATACAATTCCTTGTCGTCGTTTTCCCGGAATGAGAGAATACAGATGGCTGTAAAAAAAATTATAGTTGATAACGCAATTAGCTTTTTCATACAATAACCGGCGAGAGTATTACTGAGTATGCCGACAAAATGGTGTCCGCGAACTCCGCGCAACAATGAAAATACATCCTGCGCTTTAACAGATCATTACAGTACTATTAATTGAATGTGATATTTAACTTAATTAAGTATTATTTTCAAAGTAAACTACTTGAGCAATTAAGAAAGGTCGTTTCAAATGAAACGACCTTATTTGGTTTTTCAAGGCTGCCATATCACAAACTATTTCTTAGAAAAAATGATTTTCAATATTTGCCATTATTGCAGTGCTTGTCGCGTCAACCGTTTAATTCATTTTATTTAATTATTAATAAAATTAAAAAACCTCGACCAGGTTGCATTCCAGTTTATTCCTGGTGAAAAAGCCCCCTTGTAGGTAACAGGTTGAAAAAATTCTCCTCCTGTTGAGTTGGGAGCCGTCAGACCTGTAAAATTGGCTCCTGCCAGCGCCGGTGACGCCGGTTCACTTTGCGGTCTGAAGTCAGGAAAAGTTGGATTAAAGGGGTCTACCAGCAATATTCTTTCATTCGAAAAAGCAGGATCGCCAACGAATACTGTATTAGATACCGGTATAATGGCTCCGGATGCGGTTACACTAAATCCATGCACAACATTATCCGTGAAATTGCCTGCAGAAGCCGGGCTGCCAGGTGAACCACCAGCGTCGAAAGCAACGCCTGTAGGATAACCCATGAAAACTGAATTCCTTGTCACCTGGTCAGTGTTCCGGCGAAACGTTGCACTATTTTGAATTCCTTTTGCCAATGCCGTAGCGTTGTTCTCGAATCCAATCAGGGTCATATTTGATAAGACTGGTCTTGACCTTGGTGTAAGCGATGAATTAGTACCGTCATTATCGGCTTCAAGTCCGGCTGGATCGGCAGAAAAAGATGGTTTAGTCGGGTTCAATACAGATACACAAAATTGCATAGCTCCTGTATATCCATGGTCGGTATCAAAACAATCATCATCAGGACTAAAAGCGATACAGTGTTTCAAATTGACGGTACCTCCCAGTAATTCAAACGCATCATCGGCACCGTATATCGTTTGCACGAAATCTATAAACGTGCCTCTGCCCACACCGCCTAATGTAAGACCATTTAGTTCATTGTTCGGTGAAACAACAGCGCCGGCATTTTCAATGCGGACATAATTGAGTACACCGCTATTCTGATTATCATTAACAGTACTGTTTTGTGTGCCGTAAGTAATATCCACTCCTGCCGGGATAGTTGCCGTATTGATACCTTCAATAGTTTGGTTGCTTGCTTGATTGATATTGGCTGTCCCCAGTATCACAATACCACCCCAGTCGCCATTAGCGGGGGTAGTGGGACAACCCCTGAAAACAATGGGAATCTCAGGACTTCCATTGGCTTGTATCTTTCCCATTTTTGTAATAACAAGAGCGCTGGCCAGATTAAAGTCTTCGTTTCTCACACCAAACACAGTTACACCTCCATCTATAAAGAGTGTCGCGTTATTTTCAACAAAAACTTTTCCATTCAATATATAATCAGTTCCGGCGGAAAGCACCGTGTTGGTCTGAATCCTGGTGGGTAATGTTACCATCGGTTTGCCTCCGGCGCCAGCGGCCGCACAAGAAATGACAGATACAGTCGCCGTTGCAGTGCATCCGTTTGCGTCAGTAACGGTGACGGTATATGAACCGGGCGCAAGATTTGAAACCGAAGCTGTAGTTCCTACAACGGTAGCACCATAGGTCACCGTGAGTACGGGTCTGTCTGCAGCAGTTAAACTTTCTCTTGAAGAATAGCGTTTAGCCTGGCGGTTACCTGTCTCATCACTTTTCAGCATCCATCCGAAATTAGATGAAGGTGTATTAAGCCATGTTTGCACATCGGCAATCATTGTCGCCGACGACCAGTTATAAATGCCCGGTTGATCAACAATAACTCCTGCACTGGCCGTGGCACTGAAAGCTCCTCCCGCTGATGTCCAGTCAGAGCCGGGGAAGAAATTCTTAATCCATGTCGCATCATTGGTTGTCGCCGTTGTTCCCCTGCCGGGATTTGATCCGGCATTGGAAGTTCCTTCACCCCAGTTTTGCAAAAGCTTATGTACAGAGTGGGTTTTGGGACCTGAGATGCCGCTTGTATGTGTTAATGTTAATTGAAGATTTGCGTTACTAATAGATGCTCCGGCAGGAATATTACCTGCAATATCAAATGACAGTAAGGCCCTGGTGATAAAACCGGCAGCGGTGGTACCAGCAACAAATGATTCGCCGGCTCCATTGCTATTGCCGGTGTTCTCCTGGAAAATGCTGTTATCCCTCGATGCGATGATATTAGTTGTAGCTGCCGCGATATTATTTGTCCATGTATAAGTATAAGGAGCGGTGCCAACCGAAGCAATGACCGAAGCGACGCCATCATTACAGGTGGGGCATGAAGCATTCGTACTGCTTGTAACAAGAGTTATTGCACAGGGGGCGGTCAGGTCAAGACCCACGATTACAGGATCATGATCGGAAGTCCGGTAAGCATTTGCTTCAAATAAATTATTGCCTGCTGGCTCGGCTTCAAAGTCCTGTTCCCCCGCGCCATCATCCAGTGCATTATTATAATCAAATACAGGTATTTCATCTGCATTAATATGCCAGTCGACAGCACCGGTAACCTGTGGCAAAAGAGCATTGTTTGCCAGTGCATGATCGAGATAGCCCAACTGGCCATCGAAAACATAGGAGTAAGCGTTTGCTCCGCCAAAATTTTCGATAAGATCATTGTAACCGTTATCTTTTAAACTGGTAATAGGGTTCTCACCTTTGTAAGCATTGAGGTCACCCATGACCAGGTAGTCCGGATCATTGCCGCCGGTAGGATCAGTATTTAACCAGGCCACCATCGCCAGCGCAGCTTTTTTGCGGGTATCATTCCAGTTAGCCTGTCCATCGAGTTGGTCCGCATCAAGACCGGTTTCACCCCCCGATCCTTTTGATTTCAGGTGGTTGATTACAACAGTAAACTTTGCTCCAAAATCCGGGTTGCTATTATTTGTCACCTGAAAAGTGGCAGCAACAGCAGGGCGGTTTCGTTGCTGGCCTATATTGTTTGGGTCGGTAAAAGCAGCGCTATTTAAGATACCGGTTGTCCCTGCCTGGGTAACTACAGCAGGTTTATAAATTATGCCGACCGCAATAGCATCTGTTCCCACATTTCCTGTGTTAATATAATTATAGGTTCCGGCGCCCACTTCCGCATTTAATGCATTTACTATTGCCGCAATGGCTCCGCCGTCAGCACCGGCGTTACCGGAATTATTTTCGAGTTCAACTAATCCAAATACATCTGCATTGATACCTTTTAATGCCTGTACCAATTTCTGTGTTTGTTTGGTAAGTTCATCGGGGCTATCCGCACCACGCGGTTCTTGCGTGTTTCCGGCAGGTCCGCCATTGGTTCCTCCGTTATCAATAGTGGTGAAATAGTTCAATACATTGAAACTGGAGACCCTGATATTGCCGCCAACAACAGCCGGTGTGGCTGGACGTAAATTCTCATTGGTGAATGTGATAGGGCTTGCCAGGGTTGGTCGAATTCTCCAGGCATCGGTCCCGGAAAAGCCAGCGAAAGACCAATGTAACACCCCGGTCAAATTATTAACGGCATCTCCGCCACGAAAGAAATTTGTACCCTGTGTGCCGGTGGCAAGACCACCAGGTCTTGGATAATAAAATACATTATTAGGAGCTGCAAAACCTAATGGAGCATTCTGAATATTATTCTCATCATCTACTATAATTGTGCGCCGGGCCAGGTCATTTTGGAAAGCAGTGTATTCAGCACTGGTAGGCGTATTATCGGCGTGACTATATTGGAACGGACGGTTATTTTCTGTAAGAACAATCTGGCCATATCGTGACACTTCAAAATATTCAGATACTACCATCTTATCCTGGAACCTTATCTTCATGGCTTCGTATCGCTCATAAAAATCATCAATGTCCTGGTTAGGTGCAATGGGAAGATCAATAATGGCCGCAGCAGGCAGTGTATTATTGGAACTGATAACTGTAAAGGATAAATTTGCAAGGTCATTATCAATTTGAGTCATTCCGAAAAACTCATCTACCGCGCCAACAACCGTTACAAGATCTCCTTCACTGACAGCCGGTGTTGTACCGGTACCCGTAAAAACAAAAATGGCTTCCGATGTAGTTGGATCGGCATCAGCATCGCTATCTTCTTCCTGGATAAAGAACCCATCAAGATCGTTATACACAGCAGTCACTATTCCCTGGATAGTGACAGACTGCCCTTCAATTGGACTACGGTCATTGTGAGCACCGCTGCCTGATATATTTGGCAATTGATTTGTTGCATTACCTTGTATTTCGTGAATTTTATTAAATAATATTACCACATCGTTATCGGCAATTGTAACGGTTGCAGAAGATGAACTTCCTAAATCATATTCTATTGCATCAGTCAACGTAAGTGTGACGGTTTCGTTTCCTTCACTGTCCAAATCATCTACGGGTGTTATGATTATGTCAACAAATGATTGACCGATTCCGATCGTCGCAGTTCCGGCAAGGGTGGGATTATAATCCGTACCGTTAGTTGCTTGTCCGGCACCGGTTGCAACAGTATAATTCACATCTAACGCATCATCAGTGGAACCAATACGGCTGATGCGGAATGTTCCCGGATCACTTGTTGTTTCAGAAGCGCTGGCATCTGTTGCAGTGATAGAGACGATGGGTGTTCCCGGTGGTGTTACAGATGCGGAAAATGAAAAATCATCAATGGCTAAACCATGATCATTACCCGTGTCATTTCTTTCAACCCAACGAATCCAAAGAGTAGCACCATTTGTCCAACTTAACGAGCTAAGAGTTCCTCCTTTACTGGTAACCAACCCAGCCGCGTTGCCATTAACCGCCGCGCCGGTAGTTGTATTTACATTGACGATGCTGGCCCAATTGAAATTTCCACCTGGAGCAGTCCAGGCCGACACTGTTTGGAAAGTAGCACCGAAGCCATATTCAAGCACCATTGTTTGTGCATTAGGTGTAGCAGCACCCCCGTCTCTCCACTGTTCTCCGTTAAAAGCTATTGTGGCTGAATTGATGTCTGAACCACTGTTGTTAATAAATCCCACAGCAATCCATCCGGCTATAGCCCCGGCTGCCGGGGAACCAAAGATGGCGCCGCCAGATCCAAGACCGCCCAATGCCCTTTCAGAAGACGAAGCGGATCCGAAACTTATAAGATTTCCTGCATTACTGCCGCCATCAGTAGCGCTGTACGTGGGTATTGCTGTGCCGGGGGCCGGTTGCCGGAAAAGAAACCAGCCTGGCAAAGTGCTGTTGTTTGTCCATGTGTTAGCGGTACCTGTTGTAGCAAGTGAATTAAAATCCTGTGAATAATTTGCTCCTGTAAAGCTTATTTGTGCAGTGGCTTTGAAACAATAGAAGAACAAGAGAGGTATCATTAACTTACTAAATCCAAAAAACTTAAGCATCTGTCTAGCTATAAAATTATTTCGCATAAAGATGTTATTAGAAACAGTCTGAAAGAACGAAGAAGTAATATGTTGCTGAATATTAAACCCTATTCATTGATGAGCCGGGAAAAATGACAAATCAGTCTCATACTGAAAAAATAAAAAGTGACATCTGGCAATCTTGAAATGATTATTTGAGATATTATATCCTTGACACTTTATTCGACAAATATCTTTCCGTTATAGATGATTTTATTATTACTGTCAATAACCCTGACGACATAAATTCCACTCCCTGTCGTTTGGGGAAGGTTTACAGAAACGACATAACTTTTGCCTCCCATGATAGCTGTCTTTGACAATACTGATTTGCCTCCGGCATCCATTACACTGATTGAATAAGCTCCGGCAGTGATAACAGGGAATTGTATTTTGAATTCTTTTGTAGTTACGGGATTAGGGTATAGCGCAATTTGATTGGAATTAGTTTCATCAACGACTATCAGCTCATCAGAAAATTTGGTCCTTATTTTAGTTTTCAGGACAGACCCATTCGAAAGATCAGAACTATACCAGGGTTTGTCTGCATTGAGTCGGCTTGCAACAAGCGTCGTGGTATTGAGAGAATATACATCGGTCGCATCAACCGAACTAACCAGTAGAATTTTATCACCTGATTTATCTACGACCGCACCGCTGGTGGAAAAATTGGCGGGAAGTCCTTTCATGGCCCCAATGTATTTCGCGACTTTGGTACGAATATCTATTTTGAAAACATGTTTGCCAAATGTAAAAAGATAAAGATTGTCTT
>JANOCH010000493.1:0-6679 GCA_031412015.1 Chitinophagaceae bacterium | reverse complement strand
TTCATTAAGTCCTGTGCATGTACAAAAGCCCGAAAGCAATTATGTAAAACGATCGCTGGCATTGATGGGTGTGGCCGGGTTAGCGCCTTTTAATACCGTGGAGAATGTTTCCGATTTTATTCATTGTATCCGTGAAGGTGTTCCTAAAAAAGCATTGGATAATTTGATTGAAGTGACAGGCATCAATGCAGTTGAAATGGCTGGCATCATCCGCACTTCAGACAGAACGCTGCGTCGCTATTCGCCCAAACAAAAATTAAATGCCGAACAATCTGAAAGAGTGATCGAGCTGGCCAAAGTATATAGCCGCGGTGAAGAAGTGTTTGGAAGCCTGGATGCTTTCCGCGAATGGATGAATAGCACCGTCATGGCATTAGGCAATAAAAAGCCCAAAGAATTTTTAGATACTTCCATGGGTATTGAAATGCTGATGGAAGAATTGGGCAGAATAGAACACGGAATTTTTGCCTGATGAAAGTATACCGGATCAGCAAATGCGAATACATTGAAGACCTGGAAGGAACCGGAGCCGCCCGCTATCCCGGACGATGGAACAGCAAGGGCACCTATATTCTTTATACCGCCGCTACTCCTTCACTGGCACTCCTGGAAAGCGTCGTGCATATCTCCAATATCGCCATCAGCTCCTATTGCATGATCTGCCTGGATATTCCTGATGGTAAAACAAAGACCATTGTTTCGTCTGAACTTCCCGACAACTGGTTTATCAATCCGCCCATCGATGTATTAAAACATATCGGTGATTCATTTATTAAAGAAAATAAGTTCCTTGCATTGAAAATTCCTTCAGCCATCATGCCGGAGGAGAATAATTATTTATTGAATCCCGCTCACCCGGATTTCAAAAAAGTATCGACAGTGTATGTGAGGAACATACCGATCGATGAACGGTTTTTAAAAAGATAGATGATGAAAAAAGTATTGGCTATTTCAGGAAGCACTCGGTCACAATCCACCAACTTAAATTATATCAAAGCTATTGGTGAGCTGTCGGCGGATATTTTTTCTATTGAGATATTTGAAAGGCTGCTGGATATTCCTGCTTTTAACCCTGATGATGACGGCGATGATCCTCCGGCGGTGGTCACTGATTTCAGAAATCAATTGAGAAATGCGGATGGCATTCTGATCTGCACTCCCGAATATGCGATGGGTGTGCCCGGCAGTTTAAAAAATGCGATCGACTGGACGGTATCATCGATGGAATTCTCTCACAAACCGGTCGCACTGATCACGGCTTCTTTATCGGGCTTGAAAGGACATGCCGCCTTACTGGAAACACTTCATGTGATTGAAGCGAAGATAACAGCGGATACAGGTTTGATCATATCATTTGCCAAAACAAAAATATCCGCTGATTGCACCATCACCGATGAAGCGGTATCAGCGGCTGTCAAAAAATTGATTGAAGCCTTTTCACTATTGATGCAGGAAGAGCAGGTAACTTCAAACTAATTATATAAACAACATTAAACGGATGTCTTTACCTGTCGCGATATATACGGATGGTTCTTCAAGAGGTAATCCCGGTCCCGGCGGATATGGGACTATATTAATGAGTGGAGAACACCGCAAGGAATTATCACAGGGGTATAAACTAACGACCAATAACCGCATGGAGCTGATGGCGGTGATCGCGGGGTTGAAAGCATTGAAGAAAGAAGGAATGCAGGTGACTATTTACTCCGATAGCCAGTATGTAGTAAAAGCCTGGGAAGAAGGTTGGTTGAAGAACTGGATCAAAACCAACTTTAAAGGTGGGAAGAAGAACCCGGATCTTTGGAGGGAGTTTTATGAACTCTCCCATAAACATCATATCAAATTTAAATGGGTGAAGGGACATGCAGATAATCCTTTCAATAATCGTTGTGATCAATTGGCTACGGAAGCGGCAGATGGGCATCATCATAAGTTGCTGGTAGATGAGGGTTATGATGGCGCCGCAAAGTAGGACAGCAGACTCCGTTCCGCTTTCCAAAACGAAATGCTGGCATAATCCGGAATAATACATTTTTAAAAAAGCCGGAACAGCGTTCCGGCGTCCTGTTAGCCACGGGTTCACCCGAAAAAGATTTGGCCGTTTTTCATTCGTGGATATTAGTGTACTGAGCAAAGTCGAAGGATTCGTGGCAAAAAAAATAAATAATGACTAATAATTCTCTTTGTAGCTGGAGCGGTGGCAAGGATAGTTGTTTTGCCCTGATGCAGGCGAATAACCTGAGCTATTCACCGAAAGTTTTATTGAATGTATTGAATGAGGAAGGAAAGATATCCCGTTCACATGGTATCCCCTACTCTATCCTGCAGGAGCAAGCTAACAGGGCCGGTCTGCACCTTCATTGCATCAGCAGTTCATGGGCGGAATACGAAATGCATTTTACCAATGCGTTGAAAGAATTGAAAGATGGTTTTCAATTGACTCATGCCGTATTTGGAGATATTGATCTGCAGGCGCATCGCGACTGGGAAGAAAAGGTTTGTGCGAATGCGGGTCTTAGTGCGGTGCTTCCTTTGTGGAAACAGGAGAGACGTGCATTGGTAATGCAAATGCTGGAAGCGGGGATTGAAACAATGATTGTCAGTTGTAATGAGATCATGGGTGAAAGGTTTATCGGGAAACTAATCACACCGTCATTGATTAATGAGTTGGAATTGTTGGGGGTTGATGCGTGTGGGGAGAATGGGGAGTATCATACGTTGGTGTTGGATTGCCCGTTGTTTTCTTCAGCTATTGATGTCAGGGTTGAGGAAAGGGTGAAGCATGAGGGGTATTGGTTTGGAAGATTGAGATAATATTTGCCGGGAAGAAAAGAAGACGGAAAGGTTTTCTTATTTACTTACCGCCTCCTAAAAAAAATTCGGCCCCCTCCTAAATCCTCCCCCGTTAGGGGAGGACTTTCCTCCGTCGGGAGCATTCGTGAAAAGACGTCTTTAATTTTTTCTTATAAAATGTGCGATTGGGGCTTGGGCTTTATGTTCACAGTCATTGCATAAAAAGAAACCCACCTGTTGGCAGATGGGTTCGGATATTCTTAAGTTGTTAAGTTCTTATTTTATCAGGCGATAGTAAGTGCGGCCTTGTTTCTTGTCAGGTAGTTGTAGGTTAATAAAATACCGGGCAGGAAGACCAGGGTGGCGATCAATGCATTTTTATAAAATGGAAGACCAGCAGCGTAGCAGGTTATTAAGCCACTCAAATCTTTTGTATAAGCGGCTTCGGTAGTACCCATCCATACGCCGAAATTGGATAAGATAAAGAAGACTGTTGGGGCAGCTACGGAGCCTACCAATAAGCTCGCATTGCTTCTTCCTTTTAATAACCAGCCGATCAAAGTGGCTGTCATCAGTATCAAATAATTTTTCCATTGACCACCATAGAATCCGGCATAAGGAAACATATCCTGTGTATATAATAACTGAATCACCATATCGCTGATAAATAAAGCTAGTAGCGGCAAGAGAAATGACATATCCTTTTGCTTGATAATAAAGCCCGAGAATAACGCGATAGCGATCACCGGTGAAAACCCGGACCAATCAAGATTTGGTCCAAAGAAAAATTTACAGGCTGTTGCGAGAACTATAAGAACCAGTGTAAAACCAATTAACCTTCCGTTGATCTTCATAATATGAGTGATAAAATGAATGAGTGAATAAAATACGCTGCAAAAATAAAAGAATTGAAGCGATTTTCCTGACTTATTATCCTCTGGCCAGCGGCACAGAGGCTTTGAACATCCAAGATGGTTCAATAGCCTTTAGCCTTACTTCGTTGCCCGGTAAAACAATGGCGGAAGGCTGACCCTTTTTAAGGATGACCTTATTTTCCCTGTTGGCAATTTCAACTTTCCCGTCCACCATTAATAGTATCTCGGCAGTAGGTGGAATAAAGGAAAAGTTATCGCCGGGATGCAGCATAAAACTGCTTAATTCGAAATCAGGCGCCGGTGTTTTATAAATATGTTCCGCACCGGCTTTTTCTCCTTTCAATACCTTGGGATGCGTCGCTTCACATTTTACATGCTTCAATAATTGAGGGACGTCAATATATTTATTGGTGAGACCACCCCGCAATACATTATCCGAACTCGCCATGATCTCTATGTTCTGGCCTTCAAGATAAGCATGTGGCACACCGGCATCCTGGAAGATCGCTTCTCCCCTGTGCAGCTCCACCAGGTTAAAAAAGTAAACGGAAAATATTCCGCGGTCTGTTTTTCCGGGCTGTGAAAAAGTCAGTGAGCCTTTGGCCGCCCAATAATCTGCCTGTGACCTGTTAAGTTTTCCTTCCTTATAAAGTGGGATGATGCGGTCAAGTAATGGTTTCAATTGTGCATTTACTTTTTCCTGCGCCATTTCCATCACTGTTTTGTAAAGATCAGTATAACCGGATTCCTCAAATACAGGCAACAGGTATGCTAATTCGGGAACACTCTTCAATGTCTTCCTTATTTCTTCTTCCGGTTTGAAACCATGCAATAACCAGAAGTCTCCCATCGCTACCATCAATTCCGGTTTGTGATTATCATCTTTGTAATTCCGCTTTGGTGAATCTAAAGAAATACCCATTTTATTTTCTTCAAGGAAATCAATTACCGCGTTTGCTTTGGAGGGATGAACCTGTATCGAAAGCATGTCTTTTACATCAAGCGCTTTCAGCAGGTAGGGCAGGGTTTCAAAACGCCTGGCCACGTAATCACCTAATGCCGTCGGCGAGCAGGTGGTAAAATAATCACGGAGTAACCGGGTTTCGCCATTGGATAATAGTACCGTACAATCCGCCTGTGGATGAACGCCGAGCCAGTATTCAGCAAATGGTATATTAGCATCATTGGTCGTATTTAACAGGGAAGGGATAAATGAATATCCACCCCAGTCGTAATGTTTGACTGTTCCGGTTAATTGGGCGATAAGATCCATAAAATATATTTATCTTAAAGCAAAGATACCGTAGTGCATGTCTTCACATAACAAAATAGGTGCTGATGGGGAAAACCTCGCGGATGAATGGTTAAAACAACGAGGCTATGAAATATTGCATCGCAACTGGCGGCATTCACATTATGAAATAGATATCATTGCGAAAAAAGATAAATGGCTCCATATTGTAGAAGTGAAATGCAGGAACGCCACCATTTTTGGTCACCCGGAAGATAGCGTGACAAAGAAAAAATTTAAAAACCTTCAACGGGCCGCGGATCAATTCCTTTTCTTAAATCCCGGTCACAAATGGATACAGTACAATATACTTTCCATCACACTACATAAGGGCAAAGAGGCGGAGTTTTTTTTGCTGGAGGATGTGTTTTTGTGAAGTGAATGCGGCCCCATCCCGACCTTCCTCCTCAGGGAAGGCCATCCTTAATCAGCCCTCGCCTATTGAACCGGTACTATTAGCAATGATTTATTTCCATTTCGAAAGATCATTTTATGATATTAAGCGTTGATATAAAAAAAATCAAAGATCTGCCACAACAAATAATGCGTAGTCGAAAAGCAAGGGCTGTGTATGGCAAGTCCTCTCCTTCGGAGAGGATTTAGGTGAGGCTGCTCATCATCTTTTCCACCAACCGATAGGTAGCCGGGCAGTATTCAATATTTTGTTTGTGCACATGCACGTAATCTTTCATGCTCTTGGTGAGATGCGGAAAGCCGGCACAATCAGCAGGGCGTATCTCGTAAATGGAGCATTTGTTATCCTTCAAATTCAGGAACTGGCATGGTTCCACCTTATTCATCCAGTCACCATCAGGCTTTCTTTCTTTACGCAGCCACTTCTCTTTGAACTCATCCACCGTTTGTCCAAAGTGAGCGGAGATTCTTTTCATATCCGACAGCGTAAAAGTAGGCGTCATCGTTTTGCAGCAATTGGCGCAGGAAAGACAGTCCACTTCCTGCCAAACTTCTCTCTCGATGACTTCTGTAATACTATGTAATTTCTTAGGTCGCTCTTTTTCCAGTTTGGAAAGAAATTTTCTGAAACTTCGTTTGGTCTCATTCGCTTTCTTTCTGAATACACGAAGGTTTACGGCTTTTAACTCACTCATGGGCCGAAGGTAGGGGGAAATGATGAAATGTGGGAGTAGTTGGACAGTTAATCGGTTGACTAATTCAGCGTCACGTTCATCTTTCATGTATTTCTTCATCATCATTGTATTACCCCTGCCACAATATTACCACTCAACTAGTCAACTAATCAACTTCATAACGACCAACTAACAATTTTTTCCAATACTGCCTGCATTGGCTATTTTTGCCCGATCACAAAACCAATAAATATGAGACTACTCCTTATTCCGTTTGCCGCTATTCTATTATATACGCTGACATTCGGCGCCTGTAAATCATCTTCCGCCCCGGCCACTTTTTGTGACACTGCCTGTTTAAAAGATACCATCAAGTTCGTCAAGGAAGAGCATCCTTACAAACCTTATGTGTATATCAGCGCTGATAATTGCATGGCCGATACGATCACCTGGAGCTATATTGACATGGGCATCAACCGTAAGTTAGGCATTGTCGATATGCTGGGCGCCCCCGTTACACTGGACAAAAACAAAGTAGGTTGCTTTATCAAGGACACCAGTTATGCCTGGTTGTATTTTAATGATTGCAATAATGGCCGTGGTTTCCAGTTAAAGATCCCGTACAATAAAAA
>JANOCH010000492.1:0-1855 GCA_031412015.1 Chitinophagaceae bacterium | reverse complement strand
CCAGCATCATTATTACAGAACCATGATGATGTCACTTTTGTAATGGATGAAACAGCAGGAGCTGAATTGACAAGAAATAAATCGCCATGGCTCACCGGCGATTGCGAATGGGAACCGAAGATGGTAAAAAAAGCGGTTGTTAATATGGCACTGAAATTAAAAAAGCCCATACTCAGTCTTACCAACAGCGATTATAATGAATATGGCCTAAGCGATCTGCTGGTAGAAGAAGGTGATGCATACGAAATAAACCTGCAGGTATATTATATGTTGCGTGATTCTATCACGGGCTGGCCTGGTGGAAAACCTAACGCTGTTATTCCCGCACACCCCGAACGTTCAACTCCGTATCCTAAAAAAGTCATCATTTTCTCCCCTCACCCTGATGATGATATCATCAGCATGGGCGGAACATTTCAACGCCTGCACGACCAGGGGCATGATGTACATGTGGGTTACCAGGCATCAGGTAATATTGCCGTAACAGATGAATTTGTTACCCGCTTTCTTGATTTCGCAGTAGGCTTCGAAGAAATAGCCGGTATTGATACCGATAAGTCAGGCAAAATATTAAAAACCGCCCGCAAATTCATTGCCACCAAAAAATCAAACCAGGTAGATACACCTACTATCCGTTCTATAAAAGGATTGATACGGCGCTGCGAAGCAAGAGCCACCTGCCGGTACGTTGGAATTCCGGATGATAATATCCATTTTCAAAATCTTCCTTTTTATGAAACGGGTACTATTGAGAAAAAACCAATGGGGGAAAAAGATGTAAAGATCACGATGGAATTGCTACGCAAAATAAAACCGCACCAGATCTATTGTGCGGGTGACTTTGCAGATCCTCATGGCACTCACCTTGTTTGTTTTAATATAGTACTGGAAGCATTGAAACGGATGAAAGCGGCCGGAGACGAATGGATAGCTGACTGCTGGCTCTGGCTTTATAAGGGCGCCTGGCAAGAATGGAATATTGAGGAGATAGAAATGGCGATCCCCATGAGCCCTGACCAGGTGATGAAAAAACGGTTCGGGATATTTATTCACCAATCGCAAAAAGACTCCGTTCCTTTCCAGGGCAGCGATGCCCGGGAATTCTGGCAAAGAGCCGAAGAAAGAAACTCAGCGACCGCTAACTTATACGCGGACCTTGGACTGACGCATTATGCTGCGATGGAGGCATTTGTGAGGTGGTACTATTAGTGAATGGTCAATGGTGAGTTGTGAATAAATTACACATTACAGTTTTCAGCTACCTATTTTCCATAGCTTATTGATATTGAGAATAGGTTTTGAATTTGAAACAGTTTTTATACTTTTAGAAAAAAAACAAATATGGCCTTATTCAAATCGGGTAACCCCACGTTAAGAGAAACTGCTTTTGAAGGAACAATTTTACAAGGTATTACTACCGGTGAAGAAATGACCATCCGGGGAACCATGAATAAATTCGGATTCATTTTCCTGATGATGTTAGGCACCTGTCTTTTTTCCTGGAGCCAGTTTTATAAAGGGGTTAATCCTATGCCGATGGTATTGATCGGTGTGATCGGGGGATTGGTTGTGGCGCTGATCATAACATTTAAAAAACAGTGGTCTCCTTACCTGGCGCCTGCTTTTGGTTTGCTGCAAGGTTTATTTGTTGGTGCCATTTCCGCGATGTACGATTATGCATTCAAAACAAGTTATCCCGGCATTGTTATGCAGGCGGTGGGATTAACGCTGATCGTTGCCATGGTAATGTTTGTTCTTTATCAAACAAGGATCATCCGGGTTACTGATAAATTCAGGTCAGTTATTACAATAGCAACTATCAGTATCGGTGTTTTCTATCTTATAAAATGGATAG
>JANOCH010000491.1:0-5198 GCA_031412015.1 Chitinophagaceae bacterium | reverse complement strand
TTGACCAGGGGATTGGCTTTAAATAATAAACCGTTACTCTAACAAGGAATACCGGCGGTCAATGGTTCGTATTTGATCCGGAAATAGTTCTCAAGGTCCCGGATCTTTCAAGGGCCTGGTGTATTGTTAAACGGACACCTGGTGTAAATGATCAGTATGTTGTCAAATACGAAATTGGAAAATGACCCAATTTACTAACAAAAAATCCCGCTACTTATTCCGCAGTCGGGATGACAATACAAATTGTCTTTAAAACCAGTTTATTTTGGCATCAGTACATTATCAATAACATGTATCACTCCATTGCTCTGGTACACATTCGGAATAGTGATGGTAGCCATGCCGCCTTTTTCATCTTTTACCCACCATTTACCATCTTTCATCATCACCCACAGTTTGCCACCTGCCACAGTAGTTAACTCCGCCATACCATTTCCTTTTTTGATCCTTTTTTCCAGTTCTTTTGAATCCAGTCTTCCCGCTACTACATGATAAGTAAGTATACCTGTCAGGGTGGATTTGTTTTCTGGTTTTACCAGGCTCTCCACCGTGCCTTCGGGTAACATACCAAATGCATCATTGGTAGGAGCGAATACGGTAAAAGGACCAGCGCTTTGTAAAGTTTCTACAAGACCGGCTGCTTTTACAGCTGCGACCAGAGTAGTATGTTCCTTCGAGTTGACGGCATTTTCCACAATGTTTTTAGAAGGATACATGGCGGCTCCGCCTACTTCCACTGTCTTTTCATTTTTCTGTGCGAACGAAACATTCATCAGCAATGTTGCGGTGAGCATCAGGCCGATCGACTTAATTGATTTCATAAATTATTGCTTTTAGTTTTTTGATTAATTGACCGGTTAATTAGCCGTTCGGATACAGATACGTGAAAGTGGAAGTAGTTGGTTTTAAAAAAACTGGAATTTATTTGTTGGCTTTGGTTTATTTTTATTTCAATTATTCCAAACATAATTAATTCTCAAACCCATGGCATACTGGCTGGTAAAATCTGAACCCTCTGTTTATAGTTGGGATGACTTAGTAAAAGAAAAGCAAACCTGCTGGAGCGGGGTTAGAAATTATGCCGCCCGGATCCATCTCCGGAATATGAAGAAAGGAGATGAAGCATTTTTTTATCATAGCAATGAAGGCACGGATATAGTAGGTATAGCCAAAGTGGCAAAGGAATTTTACCAGGACCCGACAACAGACGATGATCGCTGGATAGCAGTAGATATCAAGCCGCATAAGAAATTAAAAAGGCCTGTTGACCTGGCAACGATCAAGAAGGATAAACGATTAGCGGAAATGGCGCTGGTCAGATTAGGAAGATTGTCGGTACAGCCGGTAACGGATAAAGAATGGGAAATAGTGATGGAACTAGCAGCAGAATCACGGATTTAAAGATTAAAATTGATTTCGCTGATAAAAACCCACCCACAGCATACCGGCTTTCTTCAACAGAAGGAAAAGTTAATCCGCGATACAGGTAATTGTTTGGTAATTGAATTTAGTGATAAAGACTCACTCACCGTACACTGGCGTCCCCGATCAGAAGGAAAAGTTAATCCATGTAATCTTTTAAATCTTTTAATCCGCGATATGGGTTACTTTTCAATTGTTGGCAGTATCAATTCCTGAACACTTCTTTCACCTAAAAAATATTGCCATGAAAAAATTATTCATCGGGCTGCTCATCGTAGCTGCCGGAGCAGCCATCTTCTTTTTGCTCCAAAAAAAAGACATACCACTTACAGCTTCAACTTTTCAACAGGAAAAGATCATTGGTAAATGGAAATTCGATTCAATTTTTTTTACAAATGATTCCATCGAAAAATTAATGCCAGGCATTGTGTTAGTGGTTGATTCCAATCTGAGAAAATACCATTACGAATTCTCAAAAGACGGATCTATCGCATTTTTAGTGGGAGACTCATTGGTCAAAGATAGCTCGACCTATGAGTGGAATAAAGAGAAGCAACTTGTCTGGAAAGAGAAGCCCGCCGATAATTCCGGCGATGTTTTTAATGTAACACAGTTAACGAATGATAGCCTTGCCCTCCAGTCCAAAGACAGTTCTGTTTTATTATTTACGAAAGTGAAATAAATATTTTCTTCTTGCCTTTGTGTAAAAGCAAATTCTTAGCATCTTTTAACCATATTAAATCAAACATCATGAATTTTATAAGACTAACTGCAATCGTTGCAGTTACAGGGACTACTCTTGCCTGTAACGTAAATAATGAAGGAAAGCAAGCGCAAAATTCAGAAATAGCTACTCTTAACAAAGAGATGCCAGCAGATGAATACAAGGAAAAGGAACAAGGTAATACCGCATATGCAGGCCTTTTTGTTGATTCGACAGGCAAACCTCAAGTCCCTGATGATAAGCAAAAGCAGCAACCTAAGCAACATCAGTCACCGGTGGTAAAACCCGATTGGGACAAAAAGATCATCAAGACAGCTTCTTTGAATGTGGAAGTAAAGGATTACAATACATTTTATTCTTCCCTCAGGGATAAGGTAAAAAATCTCGGTGGTTACATTGCCCAGGAAGAGCAAAGTCAATCAGAATATACGATTGAGAATTCAATCACAATTAAAATACCAGTTGATCAATTCGATAATGCGGTAGTCCTACTAACGGGTAATACTGAGAAGATAAACGAAAAAAGGATCAATTCCCAGGATGTGACAACAGAAGTTATTGATACAAAATCGAGAATGGAAGCGAAAAAACAAGTCAGGTTACGTTATATGGATTTGTTGAATCAAGCCAGGAACATGCAGGAAATATTAAGCGTCCAATCAGAGATCAATGGAATTCAGGAACAAATTGAATCGGCCGCCGGACGAATTCAATATCTTGGTCATTCATCTGTTTTCAGCACTATTAATCTGACCTACTACCAGATACTGAATTTGTCTGCAAAGAACACCGACAGTCCTTCTTTGGGTACAAAACTTAGCGGTGCATTTAAAACCGGCTGGACTTGGGTGGGTGATCTTTTTGTAGCCCTGGTTTCAATTTGGCCGCTATTCTTATTAGCCTTCACCGCATTTGGTATCTACAAAAGAACTAAAATGCAAAAGCCCAAACACTCCTGATCAAACTTGTTCAGGTATGGCATACTTTTAAAGTATGCCATACCTTTTTTATCAATAGTCCTTACATTTGGATCATGTCAAGGAAAAAATTGGTTGTTCTCTCAGGCGCAGGTATCAGTGCTGAAAGCGGATTAAAAACATTCCGCGATAGCGATGGTCTTTGGGAAGGCTATGATGTGACCGAAGTAGCAACTCCCCGTGGCTGGAGAAAGAATCCGCAACTTGTATTGGATTTTTATAATATGCGCCGAAAAGATGTGGCTGCAGCAAAGCCTAATGCGGCTCATATTGGTTTAGCGGAACTCGAAAAACATTTTGATGTTACCATCATTACGCAGAATATCGATGACCTGCATGAAAGAGGTGGCTCTACCGATGTAATGCACCTGCACGGCGAGATATTTAAGATGAGAAGTGAAAGAAACGAACAACTCATTTATGAGATCCGTGGCGACATTAAGTTGGGGGATAAGGCGAAAGACGGCAGCCAGCTCCGCCCGAATATTGTTTGGTTTGAAGAAGCCGTGCCAATGATCGAAGAGGCCATACCAGTGGTGTACAGCGCAGATATTTTTGTGGTGGTAGGTACTTCGCTGGTTGTTTATCCTGCAGCGGGACTAATCAATTACGTTCCCACTTTTGCGCCAAAATATATTATCGATAAACGGGTACCGGTTACCCAAAACTTTAACAGGCTGACGGCTATTGAAAAGCCTGCTACGGAAGGAGTGAAGGAATTAAAGGCATTGCTTCAAGAGTATCTTTAGGTTTTCAATAACATACACTACGGTAATATTGCGACACAATATGTCTGAATGAAAAGGTGTTTATTGTTCCTGCTATTTTTCGCGATGACTACATACGCATTTTCCCAGGTATCTCCATTTTTAAAACAAATTAAAAATTACGGTATCAAAAACCGCCTGGATAATTTTGATTCGACAAAAATTGATTTTTCCAATCAGGTAAAAGACGAAATTCATTATTTGTTGCCAGTATATGTGAGTCTGTTAAATGAGGAGAAAGCAATAAAAAAATTTACCAAAGTGGGTTTTTACAGCAACGCCAGCCAATCGATTTCGTTTACCAGCGATTATTTTTCTGCTCTACAATTTGCTGTAAAGGGGTTTGATACTCTTGCCTCGTCAATAGTCAGCACAATCGCAAAACACGTCGATGAGTTTAAAGAACTGTCTCACACTGATGCCCGGAAATATATACTTGATAAAACAAAAGATCAGCAGGTCGTAATGATCAACGAAGCGCATTGCAAACCTCTTCACAGGGCATTTACCCTGTCACTATTGACTGATCTATATCATCAGGGCTTCAGGTATCTGGCTATGGAAGCGTTAAGTAATTACGCAAGTCAATCTTTTCAAAAAGTAGATATAAGTACCGGCTATTATATAGCTGAACCAATTGCCGGTGAGTTAGTCAGAACAGCGTTGAGGCTTGGCTATAAGTTGATACCGTATGAAGATTCCGATGCTTCTTATCATACAGGAACCCAACGAGATTCTGTCCAGGCTGTCAATATTTATAAGTTTGTACAAAAGGATACAGCAGCAAAAATTTTGGTGCATGCAGGTTATGGCCATATTGGAGAGGAACCTTTTAGCGATGGTTATATACCCCTGGGCCTTGCTTTTAAAAAAATATCAGGAATCGATCCTTTTACTATTGATCAAACGGAAATGACTGAGGGGAGTAATTTTGAATATGGAAGAATATTCTATGAGGAATATGTGAAAAAATATCCGGTACAAGATGTTTCTGTAGCCATACAAAAAAACAGGCCGCTGTCACCGCTTGAAAATACTGGTTTCGATTTAACTATAGTACATCCAAAAACGATTTATAAAAGTGGCAGAGCCACATGGTATTCATTAAGCGGAACGCGGACTGAAATAGCCGTTAAGCCAACAGAGCGAAATCTATTTATGGTGCAGGCTTATTATGAAAACGAATACAATGAAAAATATTTGGGCTTAAAGATACCGGCAGACCAGACTTATGTTGCAGCAGAGAATGGATATTATTACCTGTATCTACAAAAAGGGAAGTATAAACTGGTGTATCGTGACATCAAC
>JANOCH010000490.1:0-1556 GCA_031412015.1 Chitinophagaceae bacterium | reverse complement strand
TCCTTTAATAGTTCACTACAACCTTTTTCAAGCGCCAGTTTTGCGGCTCCGCCTATTTTGCCCTCATATTTCCCATTTACTTTTTGTTTTAGCCGTGTCGAACCATCCGACAAGATTGCCAGCGTCAGTTCCGCATCAATATTGTAGCACGAGGCAGCGAACGGGTCCGTATTTTTTATCGCTTTCAGCAGGCCGCCCACTTTACTTCCCGGTTTAACGCGAATAAAATCGGTCGTTAGTAACAGGTTACATTGATACTTTTTTGCATCTTCTTTGGAACTAATGGCCACCGCTTCTACGTTGCCGGCAGACAAGGCATCGACAAGGTATTGTTGCAACGCTGATACTTCTAACTGTTCATCGCCTTTGGGCTCGTATACCCCGATCCGGATCGCAACACCTCTTTTGTTTTCACTCAAGCCGGCATTTTCATTGTTCCTTTCCCTTTTTACACCACCAGACTGCTGCATTAATTCGTTTACATCCACCTTATCCTGCAACTCCTTTTCACTAAAAACCTGTTTATAACCTACAGGAATTTCAAAGAGCATAGAATCCAGTTTGGCCGTAGAGAATTCCAATGTTTCCAGAGAAGATTCGAACTCGGTTGTAGTTGCCGCCCCATTGCCCATTATCATCGTTTTCGTTTCCACTAATGGAAAACCTGGTTTTCCCTTTCCGCTTCGCTTGCTTACATAACGATCCATACATTGGGGCTGGTTTTTCCGGCAGGCCTGCTCACATTGGCAGGAACAAACTGGACAGGGCAATTAAACTGGGGCAGGTCAATATACCAGCCATCTGTTTTAATGATCATACTGTCTTTCATCGTGCAGGCGTCGGTGGAAGGTTTTATCTTTTGTCTAGTCCATATATGTCTTGCCGTGAAGCCATACATCTTTTTTCTTTCTCCCGTATCCACTACATTGTACCACATGGTGATCACTCCACCGGTTTTATCTTTTGACTGAACAGATGATGCCACAATGGATTTGGTATTTTTTGCAGCCGGTTTCACTTCTTCACTGGCTATCTCTTCAGGTTCTTTTGAAAAAGGATCAATAAAATAGAGTTTCTTTTTATCATTTATCCTTATCGTTCGTTGTAAATCACATTGCTCAATAGTTGTTGGGCTATTTACTCCCATGTAGCCGCCGCCTTCCGTCCTTTTCCGCATGGCTTTTACATAAAAAGTAGATTCAGATTTCATCCCCATCATACTGGTCGATTGGCGCAATTTATATTGTTGCGCACCGGCCGTATCGGCCATTAATAGGACGGCAAGAAGGTTGATTACAAAAAAGAAAATGTTTACCCTGATTTTCATGAATAATAGTTTTGAAAGGCTAAATTATTTTCTTTGAGAAGAGAATTCACGGGCAACCTGCATAAACTGGACAGAACAGCGAATGAACTGAATTTTTTCCTGACCAACTAAACCCGCAAAAAATATTTATCGCAGAGATTATTACCACACTACAGTTCGGCTAATCTTTTCCAAATAACTTGTCGATATCTTTTGACGACCAGTAAGTATGGCCTTCGGTAGTAGAAAA
>JANOCH010000489.1:0-11926 GCA_031412015.1 Chitinophagaceae bacterium | reverse complement strand
GTTGGCGCGTTGAATTTGAAAGGAGAGATTTGAAAGCGAATCCAAGAGCGAAGGTTGTGATTAGTGCGAAAGTGATGACTATTCTTTTTTTCATTTGTCGGTGTTTTATGCTGGCGATGGTTGACAATTACGCGTACTCCTAACGTTCAGAGCTTTGTAAGGGTGTGGTATGCTCGTTTCTTCCGCCCGGAACTGTCGCTAAATGTATAATTAAAAGTTGATCTTATGAGCTGACCCCGGGCAGAACTCCGTCGAGGCGGATATGAAGCCCGGTTATGCACTGTTGCCGGTTGTTATTCCCGCAACCCACACTTGCATCGTTGTTGGCGATAGTATTTAGTATTATGCTACTTCATGTTTTTTGCCGTGCTTAAAGTTTTTTTGCCAACTTCAATTTGATTTACAAGTTTTGGGAATTCCAGTCCGATTTGGTTTGAATATTGATCTTCTATATTTGAGAGGGTCACTACAAAAATATCTTCAATTGGAAACCGGGTTATCGATGCTTTGTATCCTGTTACGCTAACTAAATGAAGGTATTATTTCAGATGATCCTTTTGGTGATACCTGCAAGGAAAGAAAAGTAGCCTGGAACTATTTTTTTTAATACAACGAAATGACCGTTTTTTCCGGATTGATCTATGACGTTACCGGGTAATTCATTATCCATATACTCATAGGGTACCTTATCTAGGTTTGGGGCGGCCGGTTATTCCTGCTCCTTATTCTTGAAGTCAGCCAGGCGATAAAGACAGGAAGGAAGATAGCAGTTAATATCCATTCATATTTTGTAGAAAAGAAATCACCTACTTTAGTCATAAAGGATTTCTTTTTTGCAAAAATAACAACTGGAATATTCCTGGCAGGGAGATAAACTGCCTCTCCATCTTTTTCAATTATCTGGATGGACAGTTTCAGTTCGTGCTGTCCTTCTTTCAGCGGGGTGATCTTCCATTGCCACATTATTTTCTTTCTGTCGCTTCGGAAACTTTGCTCATCGCTACCAAGTGCCTCAATTTCAAAGCTATTGTCCAATTTGCTTCCTCCAAATGCAAGCAGCTTTGCCCTCATCTTTGAACCGAAATCCATTGTAGTATCCGACTTAATGCTTTCATCACTGGCATTTGACTCTTCCAACACCTGTACTTTCAATTTTGCAATACTTTCATTTTTGGCCAGTATCAGGGTTGCCAGTTTGGATTTATTAACTTCCATGGTATCATCAGCATGAAAAACCAGGAGGGTTTTGTAAATTTTTTTTAGTTGATCCGACCTTGATTCCGGTGCTGTACTTGTAATTTGACGGTCAGCACCTGCGCCGTCTTTTTTAGGACCGCTTACCGGGACAACCGGTTGGTTATTGCCCGGCCTTGTGACAAATGCGCCATCGTCCTCTACTACCTGCTTTCCTTTGGGCAGTTCGGTCACGCCAATATCATTTCCGGTTTTTCCAATACCCTTATCAGGGTTGCCTTCAGGCCGATCATTGCAGCTTTGAAATCCCGGAAGGAAAATAACTGGTAACATCAACGTAAAAAAGACCTGCAATAACTTTTTCATATGCTGAAATTCTTTGTTGAAAATAGGATTTTTTCAATAAATAGTTCCTTAATAAGATGTTTGCAAGAGAACCTTCAGCTGCCAGAAATCTGGATTTGATTTTTGGTGATTAATTTAGTAAAAAATAATAGGGACACTTCACTCACAAAGGCCCCGAATTATGTGCCAAATACGGGAAAATACTTATATTTATTGAAGGGTTCAGATACCATCAACTATAAACTAATATACACTTATGAGCAATTTTTCATTTGCCTCCCTGGGCAGGCATAAATATTTGCCTTTTATGCTTATTGGCGCTGGCCTGCTGCTTTCCTTTACCGGGCCGATGTTGTCAAAATTATCTCCGGCAAAATTAGAAATAGAGATAATGCCCGCACCAGTCATTATGCCTTCAATTTACAAGGTGTACGCCAATGATGAAGCACTGGAGGGTAAATACAGCCTATTCAAAATGGTGGTGGTGAATAAGAGCAGTAATACGGCAGAAAATGTTGAGGTTTCCTATGAGATACCCAACTACATCGAATCAAAGGTGATACAGAAGATTCCCAAAATACTTCCGGGACAAACGGTGGTGGTGAACTGTTTTCCCAATTTTGCCGATAAGATTGTTGAAAAAACCACCAGCTCCAAAGAAAAGGTGAACATTACGGTAAAAGGGACTAACATCAAAACCATTGAAGAAAGTTTCAATATTCCGTGCAAGGGTCGTAATGAATTCATGTACAGCTTTATACCGGCTGATGAGATTAGAACTGCCGAAGAGAGTTTTGATAATATGAATTTGTTAAGTTGCCTGGTGACGCCGGAAGACCCGATCATTAAATACCTCACGCAGAAAATACAGGAAAAACTATTGAAGGGCGAAGCAGCGTCCGTAGAAAATAAAGAGGCAGAAGGAGTACGGGTAATGCTTGGCGTTTACGAAGCTACCTTACGCAGCCATATGGTTTACAGTGGCACCAGTGGAGTGCCTGAGAAAATAGGCGATGTAAGTACCATTACCCAGAGCATCCGGTTACCAAGGGAAGTCGTAACCGGTAAGACCGGGTTGTGCATCGAGCTTTCATTATTATATGCAAGTATCATGATGTGTGCAGGGATGGACCCGGTGGTTTACCTTGTTCCCGGTCATGCCTACCCTGGTTTCAGAATGAATGGAAAATATTATGCTATAGAGTCTACAGGTATCGGTGGCGAGGGCATGGGAGGTCGGTCATCTTCCCAGGATGCCTACAAGGCGGGGATGAAAAGTCTCGAAACATTTATCCAAAGTGCCCAGAATGGCGATACCCGTTTTATGATACTGGATGTACGAGAGCAGATAAAAAATGGCGCGCTGGCAATAGAATTGAAGGATGATAGTTTTTTACGTCAAAAGATTGATGAGATAGCGCAAAGCTTCGATGGGTCGGGCGTTCCGTCCAATGTCTCCCTTAGCGCCGTATCTGCCGACAACAGTGGCGGAGGCGGAAATAATCAAAACTCCGGAGGAGGAGGTGGTGGTGGTGGAGGAGGTGGTGGGGACCAGCGTTCAGGTGGTTTGCCTTCCGGTTACAAAGCCTACAACGGAACTGTCAGTTTTGGTTATCCGGGTAGCTGGGGGCCGCTGCCGCGTGAGTCATACTGGATGCGTCAATGTACCAATGTGTATTCCAATTCAGCAAGAAACACCTATGTGGAAGTTTACAATTTCCCTGGATATGGCAGCGGCCAGCAGGCTATAAATGCGATCCAGCAATTTGTCAGCAATATGGGAGGCTATCTTGAATATCAATCGGCCGGTCAGTCAGGCGGCTTTGCTGTATTCAATGGCACTACATCAGTAGGTGAAGGTGGGCTTAACTGGGTGGCTGCGTTCAAATCTACCGGTAATGGTATTTCAGGAATTGCAATAGGCGCTAATTTTGGAGTCAATGCTGAAGCCACTGCGCAAAAAATACTTGGTACCCTCAGGTAAGATTGAAGGCTGATTTCCTGTTCTGTTGCAGGAAGCGATTATCATATTATTAATTCAAACAAAGGAAATGAAAAAAATTCGGATAAGATTGCTGGCCTTGCTGATACTCATTGTAAATACCTTTATCGTTGAGGCGCAGGAAAATCAACGCGGTTTTAAAACAACGATGGATATTACCATTGACAATGTTGGTTCAGGGATCATCGAGGTAACCAATAAATACAATGCCGCTTACTGGGATTATTTTACAAAATCTGTGGGCAATAATACATCGATTATTAACAATCAATTGAAAAAGACCTTTCCCAAATACCATTTATCTGACTTCAGCCATAGCCAGAATGCGAATGAAAGAAGCAATACGGTGAAGTTTAAGATAGATGGCATGATGAACATAAATAAGAACGGTAAATGGGAGGCAGACCTGGAGCGGAAAGATCCGGATATCACAAAAGTATCCAACACTGAGTTTTTGCTGATTGATGAAGGAGAAAGTTTAAAGATTCATTTGCCTTCTGGCACCAGCGACGCCAAGGTGGAGAAGAATAGTTTCGGGAAAGCAATACTTACCTATACGCCGGCAACAGGTACCGGTTTGATGGGAAATATTTTGCGATACCTGGGAATAGCGATTGGTCTTGTCGGAATATGGTTGCTTATTAAAAACCGGATAGCGGTAAAAGCGAAATCCGGCCCAGGCAAAACGCAGGAACAAATACCTGTTCCGTTGGAAAAAAATCAAAACCCGGCCTTTAATGAGATCAGCAAAAATTAGCTCCCGGCATAGTTTTTTTTACCGGGATCAGCCCCGAAAATTTGATTTATGACAGCGACCTCAGGTAAAAGCGTAATCAGGTACAGGGATCTTTTTGTTGGTGATTTCTGGCGTTACTTTGTAAGGGCTGTTTGGCTCTTCTTTCCATCAATACTTTTCCTTTTTCTGGCACATGCCGTGTTCTGGAAATTATCGCAGGGTAAAGACGTGATGATCATTACGCTCGAGAACCGAAAAGTGATCGGCCTTTTTCTGCTTGCGCTGATCTTCTGGGTGTTGATTACTTGGTACACTTCCCGGCTGGTTGCCAAGGCAAAGGCGCTTCTTGATGACGATGAGCACCTGATGTGGTCCACGCTCCGGATTCAGGGTCCCCGTATCCTTGGTTTTTCATGCATTACCATTGTTTTACTCGCTTTTTTTCAATTACCCTATCCGGAAACACCCAAACTATCGGCTGGAATATGTACACTATTATTCTGGCTCAGCCTGCCCTGGTACTTTCTTATTTACCAGGTCTGCAACCGGGTACTCGACAGGAAGGGAGATGATGTCCGGAAAAAAATATCTTACTGGCAAACGGTGCGATATATTGCCTATGCCATCCTGACGACCGCCACCCTGATCGTGGTTTTTAATAAATGGATATGGGGCCTGATCATCTTGTTATTGCTTTACCAGGTTGGGTTTATTATTATGATCCTGATCCGGCGGAATATAATCGATGCAAAGAACGATTACTCTTTGCTTCATCGTGAGCAATACCAGATCGCGTCAAAAACGGTTCCTGCCTGGAAAAAGTTTATGCGGATGGTTAACGACAAAGAAGACAAACGGTATTTCCATGCTATCAATTTCATCAGCTTTCTTGCACTTATCGTTTATTTCTCAACAATATTTTCGGTACGCTTTTCTACATGGATCGGGTCCTTTCCATTTCTGCTGCTTGCTTTCGGCGTGTTGCTTGGCATGGGTAACCTGATCGCGATATTTTCAGTATTACTCCGGTTCAATTTTCATATACTTCTCGTTACAGTTGCTTTTTTGGTTGGTTATATATCCGAACCGCATTATACCAGGTTAACGGATAAAAAAGAAATGCAGCCGAGATTTGATAACCGCCAGGAACTGAAGGATTTTTTTTATAGCTGGGTAAATGAACCGGAAAGAAAAAAGGCACTTGCTGATACGGCCGTTCATACCTATCCTGTTTATTTTGTTATGGCCAATGGCGGGGCTTCCCGTTCAGGATACTGGGCCGCCTCTGTATTATCAAAAATTGAAGACGAGACCAACGGGGCCTTTTCGGGGCATTTATTTTGCCTATCCGGTGCCTCTGGGGGGAGCCTTGGTAACGCAGCCTTTTTTTCCATATTAAGGGCAAAGGAAAACTTACTGAAGTCCGATACCACCTCAGCGCCATGCTTAAATGCGGCAACAAGTTACCTTAAATCTGATTTTCTTACCTATACACTTGCCCGTACGCTGGGTCCGGATATGTTCCGAAACCTGGTTACCTTATATAATGTAAACGACAGGGCTTCGGCATTAAGCCATGCGCTGGAAAAAGCAGCAGGCAGCAAAGTTTTTCTGCAGGATAGCCTGGGCATTCCTTTTTCCACGATCATTACCCAACAAAATCAGCCTTATCATTTGCCCATTCTCTGTATCAACACCACCCGTATGCAGGATGGTAACCCGGGAGTGATCAGCAATATTAAAATAACAGACGCTGTTTTTAATAACCGTATCGATGTACTGTCACTGCTTGGTGAAAAAAAGGATATGAAGCTCAGCACGGGCGTAGTACTGGGTGCCAGTTTTCCTTATCTAAGCCCTGCAGGCCGTATTGATAAGCGAACCTGCGATACCTGTAGTATCGAAGCGAATTACTTTGTAGATGGGGGGTATTTTGATAACTCAGGCGCGGGCCCGGTCTATGAAATGATATCTGCCCTTAACCTGATTCTGCAATCTGACACTCTCCTGCCATTTAAGAATAAAATAGAGTTTAATGTACTTCATATCATCAATGACCCGCTCGAGCCTGCCAGTATAACCAAAGTGAATCCCTTTATTAATGATCTTGCGGCGCCGGTAAAAACCCTTATTGGTGCTTACGGTACACAAACCTCGGTAAACGACCAGCGGCTCAACAAGTATGTCAGAGGTCTTTATAACGACCCAGATCACTATCGTTATGTGTCGCTGTATGACAAAAAAGATTCTATGAACTACACTATGAGCTGGGTAATTTCCCGCTATGTGCTTGACGCGATGGACCGAAGGTTAAGATTACACAGCGAGTTAGATTCTACCATAAAAGATATGAAGGAGCAGCTTCGTTGAACGCCACGTTATCAGCGCTATAAAAACCGGCTGGATCAGTTTACTGTTCCTTTCAACACCTCAGGATTAACGTTAACAGGTGTCGGGGGTTTTACCAGTCCTTTGCTAATACACAGTGAAAGCACATCGGTAAGCCGGCTCATAATCGCTGAAACTTTGTTTAACTGCTGTGACATATTTCTTAAATGTGTGACGTCGGCTGAGATCGAGTTGTTGATGACGTTCAGTTCGCTGGTATGTATTTTCAGGTTGGCAAGCAATGCTGAATCAATCCGACGGGCCAGGGCGTTCTGGATAATATTCATTTTCAGGATGGCCTTTGATTTCAAATTCCTTTCTGGTACGGTCAGGTTTACCGTAGAGGCGCCCCCGAGTTCGTTCTTAATTTCCTCTATGGCGCGGATAGCATAATAGGCTGAGTCAATACTCATATATATGATTTCCCTTCTTGCCCTGTTTTCTTCATCGTCATTATCCGGTCTCCCGGTGAAAGGTTTTACACCCGGGTTTACATATTTCGGAATATCAGTAAAGCTTGTATCGCTGCCCTGATCCCGGCCATTCGGTTTCTCAGTGCCAACATCATTGTTGCAGGAAAGTAAAATTACAATGGCCAGGCAACAGTATATTTTTTTCATATTGCTATTATTTAAGTAAAGAGGCAGCATTCAGTTTCTGCCGCTGGTATTGAAACCGGTCGTAGATTTCAACCAGTTCGTAATAATCGCTCATCAGCGTGGTTAATTCACCGGGCATAGCGCCGGGTTTGGAAGAACTGACAAACTCTTCAAGGTATTTGTAGGCGTTTCTTAAACTGCGAAATGCCTGTACGGTGCCGGTGGTCAGTATTGTCAGCTCATTTACCTGCGATAGCCAGCCGGCATAAATAGGCGTATATTCTTTGTAATAATAATACGGATTATTTCCCAGTCTTTCATACGCTCTTACATTTTCAAGAAAGTTAGCGTAATTATTGTCGAGATAACCTGGCAGGTTGGAAAGCTCACTTTTGAGCCTGAGCGAATCCAGCAGGATAAAATCATCACAAATATTTTCAAAAGGTTGGCGGGCTGTCCGGATGGCGTCCTTTAAATATTTTTTTTGTAATTGCTTAATGCGTAACTGGCCGATCTCCTGGACAATGGAAGCCACAAGGCTGCCGACGGATGGGGGGATCTTAGTAACGGCAACGCTATTATACTTTTTGACAAGGCCTGAAAAACTGGCTTGCCAGGCGCCTTTACTTTTTTCAAACGTCCTCAAATACGATTCATCCAGCAGGCACATAACCAGCGAGGCATATCGCTCGACGATCTGGTAAGACGTGGAATAAGCTTCCGCGATCTCCATAAACTTTATCTTTTCGTCATAGTCATTCTTCAAAAAAAGAATGCTCTCCATGGCAGAGTCATTGGTAGAAAGAAGCGTATTTAACTGCAGGGTTTGCGATTCAGACTTTAGCTGGTATATCCTGAAGTAAATGTCAGAAGGTACCCTTGATATACCCTTGGTTGCGATAGCAAAATTTTCAGTTGCCTGTACCTGAGATTTTTTGAGACCGGTACAGGAACAGAGTAAGCATACATAGGATACAAGGGTCAGGTAGTTAAGGTTCATTTTCCTGTGGATTTAATTTGGTGACCGGAGTCAGGATGTTTTCTGCCAGGTTCCGGCAAGTGCAGGATAAAAATAAATAAATTCCAGCGGGGCCCGCAATTTTTTGGCCCGGGTCGGGCAATTAATAAAGTGGATGGTTTACTGGTTCACCGATGTGTAACGCTTGCCGAAACCATGGCTGATAGCAAACAAAAAGAGGAGGATTTCTATATTGGTCGGCCGGTATAGCAGAAAATCCAGTGGTGTAGGTTCGCCTCTAGTCCCGGTTCCTTAAATAATTAGTCTGTATTCGTTAAGCCGCCATACGCCATAGTATCCCTGGTTAGCGGTAGTACTTGACTTAGTTTTCTTGCTGCTCATTAAAGCTTATTTCTTTAACTTCTTTAAATATTTTCTCGGTCATATTTCCGTTCTTTTCAACGATAAAATACGAAAAGGTTGAGTCGCCTCTTGGTTTCGTTAGATTTTGACGTTTGTCAAAATCTAGCCATTGAGTAATGGCGCCAATGTTAATAATCGAATCATTGTTTAGAAATTTGCTTTTCGTTTCAAACCAATAACCACCTTCACTGCCTTTACCTGCTATCTGTGTCGAAGAAATCAGACTATCTTTTTTGTCAAGAATGATATAAATAATCTTTAAGCCAAGTTCTCCATCATCCTTAACCACTGTAAATTCATTTTTAGCACTGTCCCTGTCTTGCCATGAGTACAGATAAACAGGATTAGAGGAAATTTTGTCGAATATAGGATGGCTGATTTTCTTCAACATTTTATAGTCCGCAGCTAAAATACTGTCGCTCACAAACTCACTTTTATTTTTGTACTTAAACTTGTTTTTTTGTATTTCCCAAAACGAGGATTGATTATGCGTCAAGCTGTTGCAGCTAGTAAAGCATAAAATCAATATCGTAGTTCGTAATCGCATGAAAGGTCAAATAGCATTTCAAGCCCAACTTGCATAAGACCCGATGTCAGGCGTTCGTTGTTTTCTTCGTTTACAATTTTCCTTTATATTTCCGATCAAAGTCTACCATCCATTCAATACCATATTTGTCTCTAAACATTCCAAAGTATGAACCCCAGGGACTGTCGGCAATTGGCATTTCAATTTGTCCACCTGCTGAAAGTCCGTTAAATAATTTGTCAGCTTCTTCTTTACTTTCTGTACTAATTGAAATTTTAGACCTGTTTTCGTTTTCATTTGTTTTGCCCATACTTGTAGGAACATCATTGCCCATTAAAATATTATTTCCAATAGGCAGAGCAATGTGCATAATTTTATTTGCGTCATTTTCTGCAACTGGAAATTCTGGACTAGATAAGTCTTTGAGTCGCATAATCATTGCAAACTCTCCGCCAAATACGGATTTGTAAAATGTAAATGCTTCTTCGGCATTTCCGTTGAAGTTAATGTGAGGATTGATAAGTGCCATTTTTTTATTTTTTGAGATTTTTATTATTTTCTACTACTCTGAATTTTACAATTCGTTTTATTAATTCGTAAGGTATTGGTTTGTCTGGCGGAAATTGAACAGAGCCTTTACCTTGTTTATAGTTTGATAATTCTTTTTTAAATTCTGTGTATCCTGTCGGAGTAGCATAAAAACCAATGTGATTTTTATATCCTGCAAAGTATACTAAATCTTTATTGTTGAGTTTAAATGCTGGCATTGAATAACTAATTGTTTTTTCTGATTCAGGCACTAATTTTTTGATAGCGTTTCTGATATTTTCTAAAACTATTTGTGTTTCTTTTGGAAAGTCAGCGATATATTCGTCAATGTTGGTTGGTTTTTCAGCTGTCATAGATTTTCAATTTTTTTCAGGTTGTTATTATGTGCGGTGTCGGTCTGCAATTCTGAATAACGTCCAGAGCTTGGCGATGTGGCGATATTCTGTGTTACGTAAGCCGGGACTGATGCTGAGTAAAGATATGAAGACCAAAATATATTCTAAAGCCGGGATTTATTCGTCAGATTGATATGTCGCTGAGCAGTGTTATATCGATCAGTCATATTCGTTAAGCCGCCATATAGCCAAAGCCCTTGTTGTACTAAACCTCCGGTAGCCTTTCTCAGGTTGGAGATGTTGACCTTAGCTTTTTTTAACGCTAAAAATTATTTTATGCAACAAGCTAAGTCAACAAAAAGGCAGTACAACACTGTTTTATCACAAGCAAAGAAAGGCGTACCAGGTTTTCACTTGCGTATGGTAAATTTATGGAGAAAACCGTACTTGCCGAAAGCAGCAAAGGACTTATCACCAATTACAGCCGAAGCCTGGCTTACATCGCCCTGCACTTTAGCCGCGTGCCGCATCAGATAAGCGTGGAACAGATCAATGCGTATCTGTACAGCATGATGGTGCATGAAAAATGTTCACTTATTTATTTCAGGCATGCGGTATTTGCTTTGCGCGGTTTCGGTTGTTTGATATGGAAGACAAAGCCATTCAGATGCCACCGGTTAAAAAAGAAAAAAGGTTGGCGGTAGTTTTATCACGGCAGGAATGCAAAGAACTATTCCAAGCGCCGGCAAATTTAAAGCATCGTTTTTTATTAGCCTTTGCGTACGGGGGCGGACTTCGCATGAATGAGCTACGACTCATAAAAATCAGCGATGTGGATATGCACCGTCGACAAATACACATACGCCATGGTACCCGGCGGCGGCATTGCACCATCGGGCTGCTGGAAAATACAAAAGCGGGTGGTCGTTTTCTGTTTCCGGTAAAAGCGATGAGCGCCGTGTTTAAACATAAATACATGGAAGGTTTTCTACAATTGCTCAAAACAGAAAATAAGAATATTGATCAATCAGTAAGAGAAACATTGTACAGCAAAAGCTGGATCGTGTATGCCAAATCACCATTTGGCGGGCCGGCGCAGGTGATAGAATACTTAGGGCGTTATGCGCATAAAGTTGCTATCAGCAATCATCGCATTGTTTCCCACATAGAATTACAAAAAGTTCATTGTTATTCGGTCCGCCCACTTTTGCCAAATCCCTTGTTATAGGCAGTGCTGCTGTTCGTACGAAGTGCCACATTTGTAGTTCATACATATTTGTTCAAGGCTATTTACATTCATTGCTTCACTGTTGGAAGTCTTCACAAACCCTTGCCATTCCGTGGGCTTTTGAAGTTGTCATGTTGCAGGAATATAAATTTCAAAAGTTGCCCCTTTATTTAGTTCACCCTTTGCGGTGATGATGCCGTTATGATTCTCGACAATTTTTTTTACTATTGAAAGTCCGATGCCTGTTCCGTTGTATTCGTTTTTACTATGCAAGCGTTGGAATACTTCAAATATTTTTTCGCTGTATTGAGGTTCAAAGCCGATGCCATTGTCGGAAACTGAAATGTGACAATACTTTTTTTGCGATGAAAGTTTTTCATTATTAAATTTTATGCCGTTCGCTATTTCACATTTAATTTTTATGTGTGGCGGTTGTGCAGGATTGGAAAACTTTAATGAATTACCAATCAGGTTGTGCAGGAGTTGACGAAACTGAAAAGGTATTATATCTGCATCACATAATTGGTTTGCTTCAATGGTTGCATGTTTCTCCTTCAGTTCTTCCTTTAAGTCTTCTTTAACTTCAGCAATAATTTCATTAAGGTCAGTGGTTTCAAACTTGTGTTCGGTTGTGTTGGTGCGT
>JANOCH010000488.1:0-2573 GCA_031412015.1 Chitinophagaceae bacterium | reverse complement strand
TCATGCCTCTTGTATTGATAAAGATGAGTGTGGTCCTGCTTTGTTCAATAATAGGTATGACCTTATGAACGAGTTTGATACCAAGATGACCGGCCCAGGGAAATTTTTCTATTTCATCCGGGATGATCGATTCAATTTCGATCGGCTTTTTAATATCCGCACGAATGATAATTCCTTCCTGTTTCAATGGCGCCAGTAAAACATCTTTCGCTTCGTCAAGGTTTCCGATTGTGGCACTGATACCCCAGAGTGAAATACAGGCCCACCCAAACCCTCCCGAAGGAAGGGCTTCGCTGCCGCACAAAGGCCCGCTTTTCGAAGAGTCACTGGTAGTAGCATCATCTTCATCAAGCGAGGTGTTGTGAAGCGGGTCTCCTTCCCTTCGGGAAGGCCGGGATGGGCAGTTCACCAACCTCGAAACCGCCAATTCCACCTGCACACCTCTCTTACTTCCCAGCAATTCATGCCATTCATCTACGGCGATTATTTTCAACGATTGAAAAGTGGTGGCATATTCCTTTTGCGCTAATAATAAATGCAAACTTTCGGGAGTGATGATCAGCACTTCCGGCATCTGTCTTTTTTGTTTCTGCCGCTCGCTGGTATCCGTGTCGCCATTTCTTATTCCTACTTTCCAGCTCATCCCAAGTTCACTGATCACTTCTTCCATGGCCCGGCCGATATCTTTGGCCAATGCTCTTAGGGGTGTGATCCACAAAAGTTGCAAACCGTTTTTTGATTTAGAACTATAATCTTTGGGATGATGATTGATAAAATCGATCAGCGCACCGAGGAAAACAGAATAGGTTTTACCACAACCTGTCGGTGCATTCACCAGGCCGCTTTCACCATTTGCGATGCGTTGCCAGGTTTGTTGCTGAAAAACGAACGGTGACTTTTTTTTCGTTTTCAGCCACGCATCGATTACGATGTAACCATGTGAATTTGATAACATCATTTTAAAAGGGACTTCAGGTAATCACGGATTGAATGATCAAGTTGCGGTATATCCTTATCACAGATGGCGAAAATCACCTGGTAATCTAATAACTCGTAATGATGGGAAATCAAATCCCGAAAGCGAATTATATCGGCTGGATTTAGCCTCAGATTTTTTTTAGTAAACCCCGGCTCTAGCTTTTCTATTTTCTTAATGTTCTCACCAATGGGTTGTAATCTGGCTATTATCGAATCGTACGTCTTTTCACCTTCGTCCCCGGAAATAAACCATTCAGCATTTGGCACTGAAATCATCCTTTGTATGATAACTTCTGTATGCGTCAGGGTCAGTTCCAATCTTTCCAGTAAGATTTTATCAGGCATAAATGATCTCCGTTTCGACCGTTTTCACAAATTTTTCTCCCAAATGCGGCCCCTTTCTGACAAGATCAATTTTAGCGTTCAATTGTTTTTCGAGGATATTCCATACGCCGCAAAGTTTACTCCAACTTGGTTCGTCCAACTCAACCAATATATCAACATCACTGTCTGCCAGTTGTTTCCCCTTAGCATAACTTCCAAACAATCCAATCTTGATCACCCCTAACTCTTTCTCAAAAAAAGGTTTGTTCTTACGAAGTGTCTCTAATATTTTTTCCCTGGTTAACACGGTTCAAAAATACTCTTTTTTAAGCAACGCACTATATGAAAATGGCACTGTCCAAATGATCATTTCCCATACATCTCCAGCATTTTTTTCAGATCTTCCAATGTATTGATTTCTTCTGGTTTTTTATCGGTACGCCAGCGGTTCATTCGCGGAAACCGTAAGGCCACTCCTGATTTATGGCGTTTACTCGCGGCGATACCTTCAAAGGCGATCTCGAAAACCAGTTCCGGTTTTACCGTGCGTACCGGGCCGAATTTTTCAATAGAATTTCTTTTGACGAAATTATCTACCTGTGCGAATTCTTTATCGGTCAAACCTGAATAGGCTTTAGTAAAACTTACCAGTTGGTCGCCGTCTTTTACGGCGAAAGTATAATCGGTATATAAATTACTTCTCCGGCCGCTTCCTTTTTGCGCATAGATCATCACGGCATCGATCACCAGCGGATCGATCTTCCATTTCCACCAGTCACCTCTTTTACGGCCAACACCATACACCGAACTTTTTCTTTTCAGCATGATCCCTTCACTGTTGATATCCCTGGCCCTGCTTCTTTCCACGGTTAGTTCATTCCAGTTTGCAAAAGAAATAATATCAGATAGTTGAAGAACAGGAAGATGGATCGACGCTACGATTCCTTCTAATAATTTTCTTCTCTCCGCCAAAGGCATCTCACGAATATCTTTTCCATCATATTCCAAAATATCATAAGCGATAAAAGCAACCGGTGCTTCCTGCAAATGTTTCTTGGTAATATTTTTCCGGCCGATACGGGTTTGTAGTATGGCAAAGGGCAATGCTTTGCCATCAGCGAAGGGCATGATCTCGCCATCCAGTACGGTACCATCTGCTAAATGATCTTTCAATACATGAAACTCTGGAAACTTTTCCGTCATCAGTTCTTCACCACGGCTCCAGGTATAGAGTTCTTTATTGCGTTGAATGATCTGTCCTCTTATTCCAT
>JANOCH010000487.1:0-31164 GCA_031412015.1 Chitinophagaceae bacterium | reverse complement strand
AACTGGTATCATAAACCCTCACTTTCTCAGAAGGCTCCAGGTCATTGTAAACGATCATTTTTTTATCACCGCCAATCAATGTCTGTCGCACTTTCACCGGTGAAGTCCATGAGCAGTTAAAATGGGCGATAAAATCAGAATTGTAATTCACCGTCATGTAGGCGATATTCTCAATATTGTTACGAGTATGGGAAATACCGGTGGCATTAATACTTAAAGGAAGTTCTGTTACCAGGTATGTCAAAATAGATATATCATGAGGGGCCAGGTCCCACAATACATTTACATCCGGTTGAAATAATCCAAGGTTGATACGGGAAGAATCAAAATAACGGGGTGTTCCAACCACATCCGTATCTATCAGTTCCTTCATTTTTTGAACAGCACCTGTATATAAAAAGGTATGATCCGCCATCAGCGTCAACCCCTTCTTTTCCGCTAACTCAATCAATTCTTCGGCTTGCGCTACCGTGGAAGTGATAGGCTTTTCGATCAATACATGCTTGCCATTCTCCAAGGCTTTTTTGGCTAAGGCGAAATGTGTAAATACCGGGGTGGCCACCACAATGGCATCGATCTCTTTGTCATTGATGATCTCTTCACCTGTTTTTACACCATTTATAGATGGGAAGACTTTGGCTAATACCGCCAGGCGTTCGGGACGACCATCTGCTACCGCTTTTACGGTACAATTGGGAGCATTAAAAAAGTTTCTTACAATGTTGGGTCCCCAGTATCCATAGCCAATGACGCCAATAGTAATGTTTGACATTTTACGAATTAATTGATAGTTTATTTGTAGGGTTTAGAAAAATTAAAACGCTTATTCCTTCTTCACAGTATGTCAGGGGCTTTCAAAAGGCTTAATTGCTACGAAATACCTCATTTAACAGGCACAAACAGCATATCAGGATTGTAAAATGGAGTAAATGATAGGAACATGGGTACGTATACAAAATGACTTTTTTCTCTTGAAAACACAATAAATCCCTCCGGGGAGTCATTATTCAGAGCTACCAATCACATGAAAATTAAGCTATTGCAGACCTCGGGGTCAAAAATATAAAAAAAAAAATTCTAATCAAATGTTTTTGAAAATTTAATTGAACGGCGCTATAGGAGAAATGTCATGTCGGTTTAAAAAGAGAATTCCAAACTCAACTTTTCTCTATTGGTTTCCTAATTTGAATAATCGCTATTACTTTTAACCCCTCAAATGAAAACAAAAACGGCTATTTGCGCCTAAAACGGCCCGGTCAATACTAACAATGGAATAAGCCCGTTTAACTGAAAACACCCACCAATGCTCCAAAGAATTTCGATCCGCTCACCGTTTGAAAAAATGAATACCAAGGTATTTTTCCTGCTACTTTTTTTATACCAGTTGATCTTCATTTTCCAGGGGGTTGATTTCCTTGACGAAGGTTTTACCGCCACCTTTTACCAGCAATTCTTCAATGATCCGTCTTCTGTTGAGTATAATTTTATGTTCTGGTTGTCAGGTCTGATCGGTGGCACTTTTACTTATCTGTTTCCCAACACTGGTTTATTTGGCCTTCGCTTTCTGAGCATAATTTTTACGATGTCTACCATCTTCGTCGTATACAATATGCTGAAGCCGTACCTGAACAGGACGAATCTTAAAATAGGTTTACTGCTTGTTACGCTATGTGTGTGTCATAATCCCAAGATCTTTCATTATAATTTTTTATCTATTTTATTATACTCCGCAACCGCCAGTTTACTTTTCAGTGGATTAACGAAGGATAAATGGTGGATGTTTCTATTAAGCGGCGCTATGGTGGGCCTGGATGTTTTTTCAAGACTGCCAAGCCTGGTTAATCTGGGGCTTGTTGTGGCTATTGCTTTCTATGGTTATCTCAGCAAAACCTCTTTTAAAAAAATTGCCACGCAGGCAACTTGGCTTGGTGTTGGGTTTGTAATATCAGTTATAGCCGTCATACTAATGATCAAACTGATGGGGCAGTGGGATACTTTTGTCAACGCTTTTAAATTGGTGACACAAATGGGCCAGAGTGATGGTGAAACAGCGTATAGCATTCCCAAGCTCCTCTTCCAATCATTGGTTTCTTACAATGATGCCTTCTTTTTTACTTTGTATATCCTGGCATTAATTTTTATCGCCGCGATCGCACCCGGTTATGTAACAGAAAAATTGCATTTTAAGAATTGGGTGGCAAAAGTCATAAAATATTTTAGCCTGTTGCTGGCCTTTCTTATCATGTTAAAAGGGCTTGAAATATTAATGCGGTTTTATGTAGGCCTCACATTGATATCGTTTGTGATGATCCTTTTGTCTGAAACGAAAAAAGAAGTCAAAACATTAATGCTGATCGGCACCTATATAACTTTTACCTATGCCCTTGGAAGCAGTGCCGGTATTTTCACGGCCGGGGTACATATATTCTGGATCGGGATGCCTATCGCCATCGACTATCTTTTAAATATTAAAGATTTTAACTACCGCCTCTCCATTTCAGCGGCTGATAAAACAGGCGTATCTAATTATTCTACCAGGCAGGAACAACAATTCTATTTCAGACCGATAAAATCTTATATCATCACCATCAGTATAGTTGGCTGTTTGTTCCATCAATGGTTTTATCCTATGCACGACGAAAGTAGCCGGCTTGGGATGTTTACATCTATTGACAATAAATATTTGAAGGGAATATTTACTACCAAAGAAAGAGTCGCGGCAACGAATGAATTACTCAAAGAAAGCTCAAAATATGTCAAACCCGGTGACTATGTACTGGCTTTCCATTCGTTCCCGATATATCACTACATGACGAATACAAAACCTTATACCCGTAACTCTATGCCATGGTACTATGTATCAGGAGCTTTTAAAACACAATTGTATAAAGCGGTAGAAGATACAAAGCTGTTACCGGTAGTGGTCATGCATAAAATAAAAACTACACCCAATGATCATGGGGACTGGCCGGATGCATGGCCAAGCGATCCCGTTTTTCATAAACCTGAAACAGACATCAGAACGATCCGCCAGCAGGAATATATGAATGAATTTTTAACCAAATACGGTTATCGGGCAGCTTGGGAAAATGATATTTTTAAGATGATGATCACGGATAAAAAGCCATAAGGATTCTTAATAAAGTATCGTTGGCTGATTGATATAAGTCAATACCAGTCAAGTGGAACTTTTGTAAAATAGTAGTACGTTTCTTCTTTTTGACCGATCTTCTTTTTTCCAACAAGAAAGTTATTAGTAATATAAAAAGCCTTCGGTCTCCCAAATTTATTTAACCGGCTTGAATACTTTCCAGGGTGTTTAAAAATAATTTTCCCATTTTTATTATCCCATTTTCCAACTTCTGTATGTTCATCATTTCCATGAACACTTTCAGAAATCTTATAGGTTCTGTCGCTTAGCAATGTAACATAAAAGGACCATTTCCCGTCGCCACGATAATAAGTCGCCTGAATATTTTCAGAAAACTTTGAAGTGTCGTATACGAGTCTCATAACATTTTTAAAATCTACGATTTGATTTTTTGCAACAAACTCTCCTGATTGTACAATAGCTTGTTCATTCGAATAGGTAGTTTTAAATAAGTACTTTTCATTAACTGAAGCACTATCACAATAAAACTGCAAGCTGGTACCTGTTCTCAGAAATATTCCGGCTCCTCTGACACTTGTGTCAGGCCGGAATAGTTGATTGGCTGTTAAAATGAAAGTATTGTTTGAATTTAATATCAATTTCCAATTCTCAAACCCTGACAAGTAATCATAGGTTATTTTTGAGTTCACTTTTTGCCCTTTTGAGAAACAAAAACTAAAAGTCAGGAGTAGATTTAGTATAATGATTTTCATTGAGTGATTCTTAACGACTAACCTTTGACTTCTTTACTGCGCCAGCGAAATTCTCACCTGTAATCCCGCCCTTGTATTCGTGATCGGGAATGCATTACTGATCTTGGGGATATTCCGGTTTTGCTCAAAGTATAATTTAAGACTCACCCGGTTATTTAAAATATAGTCTATGGAAGGAGCTATACGAATCACTTTCTGGCCCGATGTTCCAAACGATGTGCCCTGGTCCAGTTTGCTATTAGCAGTCGCATCATCACGCAAACTGAAATCAAAACGGAAGGTCACATCATTATCCAGCTTCATTCCTTTCTTACCGATCTTCAAATTTTTAATTAGGGGCAATCCTTTTTTACGCCAGTTAAATCCAAACGTCACTTCCGTAGAGCGGTTCTCCGCCAACTGGTAATCGATAAGGCTTAAACTAAGCTGTCTTGTTTTCCTGAACTCTGCCCGTATTGACAATTGGTTCGTAAAGGTCATGTCTATTTCTATCAGCGGGTCGAAAGATTCCTGGATAGTAATATTGGGAACAAGGAAATAAGGAATGAAATTTCCCGTCAGGGTATCACGGAAAAATGGATAGCTCACCCTAAAAGGATCCGTGAATAGCAATGCGGTATTAAAACTGTTCATGCCCAGCGTACTATGATAGCCATGCTTGATGATCACATTGGAAAATATTTTATCGAGACCGGCTATTTTCGATAACCCGTTGTAGGTAACCGTCCAGTTGGGCCTTGGCAAAAGACCCTTAAATGGATTGGCTCTTATGTTCGGGTTATTATTCTTAAACAAGGTAACGGAACCCGGATCTTTTTTACCATATGCGGCCAGGAATGCCGGTATCACCACATCCTGTGCATAGCGGCCATAACCCTGGTAATACCCATCAGCGTCAATCGTTCCATTCTGGTAAGGATTCAACTTTCCTAACCGCTGTGATAACAATAACCTGTTCGATTCAAAAGTTTTAAAGGTCTCTGAAATAACATTCGGGTCAAACTTCGTGAACATGGTTTGATAAGAAATATAACTGATACTGAAACTACCCATTGCATAAGGGTTCAGTCTTGCCAAACCCGAAGAGCCCGTGGTGTCCTTATATAATTCAGAATATTGTTTGCTGTATGATTTATCTAAATTGATATCAATATTCAGATCACGGAAGGGACTCACCTGCGCTGTAACATTTAATCGCTCGCTATATCGCTGTTGTATCAATGCTGACAATAAGGGATCCTTTGATAACAATCCTTTGGCGCCAAAATTATTGATCCAACTGGTATCGGGCTGGTAACCGAATATAAATCCAAAACCCGGCTCACTGCTTTTTAAGTTTGCTCCTAAAACTCTTGTACTATCCATATAACCCGGCAACGTTGTTCCAAGATCTTCGTTGTATTGAATACCCACTCTCTTAACCGAAGTAACAATCCCACCCAATAGCCTGGCTGCACCTCCAATATCAAGCGGAGTATTTTTTCTTTGTTCTTTTAACTTCCTGCGTTCTTCTTTTTCTTTTTTCCGTTCCTCCTTCCTGAGCTTTCTTTTTTCCTTTGCCGTCATTTTAACTTTCAGGGAATCAGGAATATTAGAAGTGGTCTTTACTTTTGATTTTGTAGTTGCAGGCTTTTTCTGTTTAGTACTATCCGCGGCATTCTTATTACTCTTACCATTTACCTTATCATTGACAGGGGCTGTGTTAACCGCCCTCAAAAATCTTGACTTGGAATATAACTGTTCAAAATTCAGTTCAGCGTTGACTGTTCTTGTTTGGGTATTAGATAAGGTATTACCCAGGCTCCTGGCTAATGCAGAATTAGAAGCAGCCAGCCAATTGTACTGGGTACTGTAAGAAGCACGAAGCGTTGTCCAGTCCAACCAGGGTATTTTTTGCGTCGGTACATTGTATGACAATGCCGCCTGCTGACCGTATTGTGTATTCCGGCCACCCTTGAAAAGATTTTTACGAACAGAATCTTTCTTTTCTTTTGTATCGATTCGGCCAAACGGCTCATCGATACGTGCATTATTGGTAGCAGAAAAATCAAGAGAGATTGATCTTGTCAGGTTCCATTGCAAAATATAAAAACGATCGAAGGTGAAATATTTATCATAAGTCTCCGGTATCTTATACGGCCCTCCTCCTACATTGCGAGGTCGTGTAGCGCCAAACTGCCGGAAGACATCGGCTTTGAAAGACAACTGCGAAGGAACATAGTTGAAGTTAATATCCTTGATCAGCGTCAGCCATTTTGATTTCGATTTTATCAATCGCTTAAAGGGTTCGAAATATTTAGGTTGCGGGGCATAGCTATAACCTAATGCACCACGGGTACGCCGTACTTCATAATTATCGATTAACGGATTTGTTTGCTTTGTTTCCAAATAGGAGTAGTTCAGATCAAAATTGGTAACACTCCATATCTGGGGTTTCTTACCATCCGTTTTTATTTTCCTTACATTGGTAAAGTTTACTGTCTTAATCGTAGTGATATCCTGTGAATTTCTTTTGATAGAATCTTTCGCTTGCTTGGTGGGTGTATAAGACAGTTTGTCTTTTAGTTTTATATCAAGATCATAAGGATCGTATTCCGGTGTGCTGCCGATGCGGCTGATACCTGCATATACGGGTATCTGAATCCCTAATTTTTTCGGCAATAATTTACCCGCATCAATATTGGCGGAAAGATCAAACGTATAAAGATCTTCGCGGCTTCTTTGATTTACTCTTTGCTCCAGCGTACCAAATCCATTGCTTCTTGCTGTTCCCGCTAGGGTGATGTTTCCAAGATCTGCCAGTTTAATGTCTACACGACCCAATGCGGCCCATCCACCTTTTTCATCGAGGTTAGAGAATCTCAGTTCATTGAACCATACTTCCGCACAGGCGCTTGTAAGATTTGTATTTTCAACCGCCAGCATCATTCCCTTTACTTCACCCAGGTTTGGATTTCCTAACACCGCATAGATTCTTCCATCAGCTAATACTTCACTATAATATACCGAAGGAGATGTACCACTTTGTTGATTACGGCGTGATTTCAAACGGGTCAATTCCTGCAGATCAAAGTCAAGATTATTCAGCTCCGGCCATATCCGCAAACTGTCGGTTTCACCCCAGTTTGTTTTTTTCAGCGGCAGCCGCACTTCATAATAGTTGCCCTGGAAATCGTTACCGATCCTGACGATAGCTGTCAATGAATTGTCAGAAATAGCCGCACCACTTCCTCGTCCTTCGGCATGAATGAACATACGCATCTTTCCATACTGGCGCATATCCATGTTCATGGTTTTCACCACGGCACGGGATTCTTTATTGGGCAAACCACAAAACTGCAGACTCAGTGCCTGTTCATTCAGGAATAGCTGTACGTTATTATTACTAAGTTGTTGCTGGCGTTCTATTCCGGGCGGACTTACATACCTTACCGGTTGACGCTGATCGTTCTCTTCCAGGTTTACAGCCAATGTATTGAGTCCAACCGGATCAGGAACCGGAAGGTTTACATATTGACCCGCTGTATCGATCTTAAACTGGAATTTTCTCCATTGATTTCTTACTAATTCTATCTTACCAAAACGCATGGTCACCGAACTGTCTTCGAATCCGGTAGCAAACATTCTTATGAAACGTATAGATTTAAAATCAGGAATGTTTCCCACTTTAACTTCGTAGGCGTTTATAGGTATGCGGAAAAGATACCATTGTTCATTACGCGTACTTCCATCGGCCAGTCTTACATCCACACTTCTGACGTCGGTGATAAAATTGTTGCCCGCGGTCATAAATGGCTTGATATCCACTTTGTACTGGAAATATTCTTCCACTTCGTTCAACGTATTATCGCGGTTCAACTCTTCGGCATCGGGATATTGTGTAAAGGCGTTTACAAACTGGCTGCTACCCGTAGCTATCGGTGAGTTACCATGGGGATTGTTGATGTCTCTGTATCTTCTTAAGATTCCTGCACCAATGGCATCATAAGATGCATCACGATAAGGCTTAAAATTATCAGCGGCCGGATCGGCTAATGACTCCGGGTAAGCTGCTGGTGCTGTAGCCTGGAGGTTGGCCAGGTAAGTACTGAACTTTGTTTTTTCGTCATCATCCGTTAATCCGTCAAATCCCACATCCTGGTATTGGCGGTCGCTGGGTTCATTACTAAATGCATTTGTTATTTGCATCGGGATCGATGGCACTCTTCCCCAAACGGAACTATTATCTACTTGTGCATTATTGGTTGGTGTGGGCAAACCATTTTCATATTGACGTTTTCCATCCTTTAATACATCTTCAGAAATATTACCCAGGTTAATATAAAGCTGGCCACCCGTACTGCCGGGATTAAGAATATAAGGATTTTGCATCCAGAATTCGATGTATTCAATATTGCTGGTTTCGAAATCGATCTGGTCGATATTACGCATTATGCCACCCCAGGATTGTTTGGGATTTGCCAAACGGCCATTGCCATCAATCCTGCCGGGTCTGTATTCAAAATTGTAAGGGCCTTTTTGCCGTGGATAAAAAGAAATGTCGAAAGTGGTCAGTAACCCCTGTCCAAAATCAGTGGTACGCTGGGGGAAAATCTCCTGCTGCAGTACCTGTCTTGTTTCGGGTTTGGAAAGCTCAGCAACATTGCCGCCTATCGGGTTATTGGCATTTCCTCTTTCCTGCAATACAGGCTCAATATTATACCAGGCAATTTTTGCACGGTTGTATCCGCTTGCAAGGTCATTACTAAATGCCGACTCGGGAAACAAAGGACCCGATCCGTTTGCATTATTATTACCCTGCGGCACGGAAGCCAGGTTCCAGCTGATCAGCGGGAAACGAAGATCAATACCGGCACGTGTACCTTCAAAATCATCGATGAATACCTGGCCGGCGCTACCTTTTCCGATCTGCGGAGCATGTCCTGGTTGTAACATCGCGGCTTCCGCATACGCCGTAATGGAAGACATTTCCTTGGTGCTATAAAACGGGAGTTTGTCCAACCACTTAGTTAGCCGCTGCCAATCACTTCTGTAATCAGCATCTAATCCGTACATCGTGTTCCGGATAGGATCATCACCATAAGCCTGCTTGACAAAAAATGGCCGCTCACCCAATCTTGCAATTGTACCTCCCAGCGTCAGTTTCTTATTGGCAAAATAGTCCAGCCGAAGCCCCATAAAGTTTCGTTGCTGTATCCCAAAGGCCGCCTGGTTTTCGTATTGGATATTTACCGGCACGCCTGAATTAATAATGGACTGGTTGATAACTCTTAATGTCCCCAGGTCATAGTTTATCTCGTAGTCAATATTTTCCTGCAACACTTGTCCACCCGATGTAACCGTTACGGAACCGCGTGGAATATTAAAGCCCAACTGGTAATCACTGCTTCCACCGGCCGATTTTGAACGGCCCCGTATTTTAAAACGATTCAGATTGGCATAGGTCTGCGCAATGGCTTTGATCGTATCATACAATGGATAATATAAATATTTATCCCTCTGTACCTGCGTACCGTACACATAATCCATGTCATGCCCAAAGGGTTCCAATACAGGGAATATCACCCTACTCATGGATGATATGACGGTAAAGCCTTCTATGAAGTCAAACACACCATCGGGTTGCGGGTCATTCTGGTTATTAAGCCGATCAAGATTTACCAGTGAAATGATCGGCTGTCCTTCAAATTGCGGTAATACGTCTGTCGGGGGCAAATATCTTTTTTCACCAAGACTCGGTTCTTCATACAAAAGGTCAAGCTTGAAATCCGTTCTTTCCAATTGACCAAAACCAACCGAGTAAACGTTCTTCATCATCAGGTCCCATATCGGAAGATTGGTTCTCTGGGAAGTTGCTTTTAATAATTTCAGGAACAGGATACGTTGTGTGCTACCGGTAGTATCGGGCGGTATATCCTGTGAAAATTCACCCACCTGGTACACCCTGCCATTATAGGTATATTGAAATGCCGCACCTAAAACCTCATCCGGTTGCAAAGGCTGATTCAAAGAAAGAAACCCGATCTGGGGGTTGAAATAAAAATCAGAAGGCAACAGTTTGCGGGCAAATGTCTTTTCAAAATCCTGGACGGGGATCAATCCCTGGCCTGTTAGAACGCCTTGTACCAGGGATGAATTCCTGGCGTTCGGGTTTTGAAGAATGGTTCTGTAAAGATTATTGACGCCGTTGTCGGGTAAAGCATTGGGATTCCCGGGCGGTCCTCTGAAAGGATTTCCTTCACCGAGGTCCATCAAAGCCACGATATCGCGGGTATCAGTAGTGGCACCTGTTCGATTGGTCACCCAAACTTCCATCCTTAATATCTGAACGGCCGAATTAACCACCGGCAACTGGCTCATCGCCTTATTGTAATTCGTCCGAAAGTATTGCGATAACAGGAAGTGGCGGTTCTCTTCATATTCATCAGACTTCACCGAAAAATCCTGGGTGGCCGATCCTCCCTGCATATCGAGGGATTGGCGTTGGGCTCTTTGGTTAGCCAACACCCCCGTCACAAACAGTTTCCCAAACTGCAATTGAGTTTTTATACCAAACAGTGATTGTGCGCCGGGTATCAATGTTCCCTTGGAAGTAAAACTGACATTACCCAACTGGAACTGTTTCAGTATCTCATCATCTTTTCCCTGGTAATTCAGGTTTAACTGATTCTCAAATTCAAAGTTGGCTAAGGTGTTATAATTTATCGGAAGTTTCAATTTGTCCCCAATGTTGGCATCAACCTGCAACTGGGTATTCATGTTGAAATCAAGTCCGCCATTTCTGCGGGCCCTTTCCGGCAAGGTCGGATTCTTGATATTCTGCCCCTGGTAACCGGCTAAAAGGTCTACATAACCGGAAGGCTTGATGTCGATTTTTCCAACACCTACGATGCGGTTGAACCATCCCTTACTGCCACCACCCGGACCAGTCGCATTAAATTTTGGTTTAAAAATGCGCCGATTCATCGTGGCCAGCATGTCCGCTCTTTTGCGGAAATAGGCATTTTCATCCTGCCGACCCTGGAGTCTTAAAAACTCGTCGCGGCTGAGCGATACCGGCGTCCGGTAATTTTTATCCCCGATCTTTTCGATGATATAATACTCACCTGTCAGCGGGTCATACTCTACATTTCTTTTAATAAACGCCGTATCCCGAAGATCAAACACATTACGATTGGGATTACTATAGGGGTCGCCATAGCGGTCTGTCAGCGGGTAGCGCAGTGTATCTTTTTTTTGAGGAGGTTGTTGCTGAAAGAAACCGGCCTTCGCCGGTACAGCAAAAGCTACTAAGATGGTAGAAGCTACTACCAACGTACGGAGGATATGGGCAATAAAAATGTCCAAGGTTATTCTCAGAATCTAGTTAGTCCAGAAATTGTTGTTGATCAGAGGGTACGCAGCGTTTTTTTGATCAGCTCTTCTACAGGCAGATCCGGCTCGAGAGCCAGTACCTTTTTTACAGCCTGTTCGGCAGCCGATCGGTTGATACCTAAAGCTGTAAGAGCATTAAACGCATCTCGATGCAAAGTATTGCTTCTCAGGGGGGAAATATTTGATTCGATGGGATGTTTAGACAGCTTATCTTTTAGCTCCAGCACGATTCTTTCAGCGGTTTTTTTCCCGATGCCTTTGATGCCTTCCAGGGTCCGGATATCGGACTGGATAATGGCCGTTGCCAGCTCATCGGGTTTCATGTAGGAAAGCATGACCCGGCCGGTAGAAGCGCCGATACCGGAGACCCCGGTCAAAAGCTGGAACATCTCCTTTTCGGCTGGTTCAAAAAATCCATACAAAATATGGGCGTCTTCGCGGATGATAAGGGTGGTATGTAATAATCCTTTCTCTAAATTTTGAATACGGGAATATGTATTAAGAGTGATCTGCACCTCATATCCAACCCCGTTCACATCCAGGTGAACAAAAGATGGAGTTTTTCTTACAAAATCACCTTTAAGGTATGCTATCATGGCCGCGAAAATAGGGAAAAGGGTTGGGAGTAATTGACAGCGGGGTTATCTTCATGATCCTGATCTATTTTCAAATTTTTTTATTTTTTATAATGCTGACACGACAACTGACCACTCTTGCAAATACCTGTTGTTTTATGGTTACCTGCTTGCTGGCATGCATTATTTCCTTCAGCCACGCACAAAAAATGATCAGCAATAATTATACCTCCGCTATCGGGCTGAAACGTTTATCTATTGACCGGAGTATGATATATGAACCCGATAGAGAATGGATGTATTCTCATCACCCTTACATTACTTTCTTTAATAATAAATTTATCGCCGCCTGGTCAAATGGTTTAAAAGATGAAGACAACCCTGGTCAACGCGTTGCCTTTTCAAGCTCCACAGATTTTTTGAATTGGTCATTGCCTAAAACATTGGCTTCGCCATCTGTTTATAAAAACGATACGCTGAATGTATTAACGGCCGTAGGGTTTCATCAATTCAATGATACGTTAGTCGCCTACTTCGGAGAATACTCACCGCATAAGACCGATACAAAGCTTTGGGCAAAAACCAGTACAGATGGTGAAAACTGGAGTGAGCCGATCAATCTAAATATTCCCGTCAATGCCAACCTCGGTCCGCAAAAAATTGCCAATGGGAGATTGATCATTTCCGGCAACTTCACGTTTCCCTACACGGATGATTACCGCGGGTTAAGTGATTGGAAAATGGGCAGCTTTTATCCTGACACAGCCTACAAAGAAGATAACCCCGCCACATTTTACGCGCCAGCGGCAAAACGAAACCTGCCTCCTTTATGCGAAGCATCTTTTTTTCAAACTGATGATGGAATGATTCATTCTTTGCTGCGGGTAACGGGTGGAGGCTGGAAAGGTCGTTTGTGGCTAACGGAAAGTAAGGACAATGCGATAAGTTGGTCAATGCCTGCTGAAGCGCCGTTCAGTGATAATGACAGCAAATTTCATTTCGGTCGCTTGCCGGATAAACGCTTTTATTACGTCGGCATTCCTGATACATTAAATCATTACGGGCGAACGCCGTTGATTTTATCAATCTCCGCCGATGGTAAATCATTCAACCATCACTATTTAATTGGGGATGAAATCTATAATTTAAAGAAAGAAGGGTTATGGAAAGGTGGGCAATATGGATACCCTTATTCTTTCATTCATAAAGGCTATATGTATGTCATCGTATCACGCCAGAAAGAAGCAGTAGAAGTAATACGATTTAAGCTAAATCAAATATGAGAAATATCGCGCCGGGTCCGCAGGGATCGCTGAGAAATCTCAGTCCCACTTCATTTTAATTCGGTTTCCAGTTACTCCAATAGCTGATCAGGCGAGGAAGATAATAACTATAGAACATATATCTGTGTGCATCTGCCTTCATCTGTGGCCGATTAAAATCCAAAATAAGACGCAGCTCTTTTTATCGTAGATCAACCATTTGAATTTTGTAGCTTAACTTTGGCCACTTTTAAAAAGTCAAATTACTCCTATGGTAAATAAGATAACTGCTGCAATCACCGCTGTTGGAGGATATGTTCCAGATGACAAGCTAACCAATTTTGACCTTGAAAAAATGGTGGATACCAATGATGAATGGATACGTAGCCGTACAGGAGTATCGGAAAGAAGGATACTGAAAGGAGATGGCAAAGCCACATCGGATATGGTAGTGCCGGCGGTAAAACAGCTTTGCGAAAAAAGAGGCATCAGCCCGGAAGAAATTGATTGCCTGATTGTAGGCACGGTTACTCCCGATATGGTTTTCCCGGCTACCGCTAATATAGCTTGTGATAAACTGGGAGCGAAAAATGCCTGGGGCTTTGATGTATCGGCTGCCTGCTCTGGTTTTTTATATTCACTTACTTTGGGAGCTACATTGATTGAAAGCGGTCGTTATAAAAAAGTGGTGGTTTGCGGCGCTGATAAGATGAGTGCAATTGTTGATTATACTGATCGTACCACCTGTATCATTTTTGGTGATGGCGCCGGTGCTGTTTTATTAGAACCCAATCATGATGGATATGGCGTATTGGACAGTATTTTAAAAAGTGATGGAAGCGGTTGCCAGTTCCTGCATATGAAAGCCGGTGGTTCTTTAAAACCTGCAAGCATAGAAACAATAAATGCCAAAGAACATTTTATCTACCAGGATGGACAACCGGTATTCAAAGCCGCTGTAAAAGGTATGGCAGATGTAAGTGCCGAATTATTGGAAAGAAATAAATTAACCGGTGATGATATTGCATGGCTCGTTCCTCACCAGGCCAATCTGAGAATTATTGATGCTACGGCCAACCGCATGGGATTACCCAGGGAAAAAGTGATGATCAATATTCAGAAATACGGCAACACGACGGCAGCTACAATTCCACTTTGTTTATGGGAATGGAAACATGATTTGAATAAAGGAGATAATATTGTGCTAGCCGCTTTTGGTGGTGGCTTTACCTGGGGAGCTACATTGGTGAAATGGGCGTATTGATCCGGGTCTGAATAAAATATTTTGATTCCGATCAAAAGGCTGTTTTCAAAAAACGGCCTTTCTAAATTTATTATATGAGTAATAATTTAAATCATCTGTCAGGTTTCGGATCTCTATCAGTTCACGGTGGTCATCAGCAAGATCCCAACTATGCACATATTACACCTATCTACGCTACCAGTACATTTGTATATGATGATGCGGAACAGGGAATGCGAAGATTCAGTGGACAGGAAGAAGGATATATTTATAGTCGCTGGGGCAATCCAACATTTACAGAAGCGGAATTGAAGATTGCAGCGATGGAAAGTTTTGGTATTACTGGCAAAAACGGTGAACTGCTGCAATTAAAAGCATTTCTTCATGCTTCCGGTATGGCGGCTATCTCCACTTTATTTCTGATGAATTTGAAAAGCGGTGATAAAGTGCTTACTCATTATTCATTGTATGGAGGAACGGAAGAAATATTAAGAACAGTACTGCCGTCATTGGGCATTGAATGTATCATCGCGGATCTGCGTGATATTAAGACCGCTGCCGACGTCTTACAATCAGACCCGTCCATTCGTATGCTCTATCTCGAAACACCGGCAAATCCTACTATTCAATGTGTGGATATTGATGAACTGAGTAAACTGGCTAAACAACATAATCTCCTGGTTGCTTGTGATAATACTTTCGCTACACCCTATCTTCAGCAACCATTTAAATATGCGGTCGATTTTGTTGTACACTCCACCACCAAATTTTTAAACGGCCATGGTACCGCTATCGGTGGTGTTTTAATTGGAAAAGATATAGAGTTGATGACCACAAAAGCCTATAAGTATTATAAAACTTTAGGTGGTACCGCCAATCCCTTCGATGCATTCATGCTGATCAATGGAATGAAGACGTTGGAAGTGCGAATGGAAAGACATTGTCACAATGCGATGAAAGTGGCCCATTTCCTGGAACAGCATCCTGCAGTAGCCAACGTAAATTATAATGGTTTACCCAATCACCCCGATCATGCGATAGCAATGAAACAAATGAAACATCCCGGGGCTATGATGAGCTTTGAATTGAAAAAAGGATTCCAGGGTGGCGTTGATTTCATGAACAAATTAAAAATGTGTACCCGCACCGTTTCATTAGGCACTTGCGATACACTACTTTGCCACCCTGCTTCGATGACGCATTTCAGTGTTCCAAAAGAAGCCAGGGAAATTTATGGCATCACGGATGGCCTGGTGCGGATGAGTGTGGGAATAGAAAATATCGAAGACATCATGACCGATCTTGACCAGGCGCTATAGGATTTTCGCCTTGGTACCATTTCCTTTTGTTCCGCATTATTTCTTTGAATTATATTTATCAAAACATTACTGTCATGAGAAAACTTTGGCTTCTTCTTGCGTTATTATTTTTTGTGTCGGTTACAAACGCACAAAAATCAAAACCGGCTGTCGACACCAGATTGACCGGCCTTGATGCTGAGCTGGAAAAGATACTTAAAGACTGGAAAATTTCCGGCTTTGCAGTAGCTGTAGTGGAAAAAGATAAAATTGTTTACAGCAAGGGTTTTGGCTATCGTGACTATGAGAATAAACAGCCTGTTACTCCCAACACTTTATTCGCCATTGGCTCCTGCTCCAAGGCTTTCACATCTTCTGTTTTGGGATTATTGGCAAAAGACGGGAAACTTGATCTTGACAAACCAGCCGCTAACTACATCCCGTTCCTGAAATTCTACAATAATGACATGACTGAAAAAATAACGACCAGGGATATGATGTGCCATCGTACAGGATTGCCCCGTCATGATTATTCCTGGTACCTGTTCAATAGTGCCTCGCAGGATAGCATGCTGATGCGGGTGCAATTCCAGGAGCCCAACGCCGGCATTCGTGAAAAATGGCAGTATAATAATTTTATGTTTTTGGCACAGGGCGTCATGGCGGAAAAACTCACGGGCAAAACATGGGCGCAAAATGTAAAACAGAGATTTTTTGATTCCCTCGGTATGGGCCGTTCTAATTTTACCATTGAGGATATGGTCAAAGATGCGGATCATTCCCTCGGATACGGCGTTGAAAAAGATAGCATCATTAAAAAATTAGATTATTACAATATCATGGGCATGAGTCCCGCCGGCAGTATCAATAGCAGTGTGAATGAAATGGCCAATTGGGTGATGGCCTGGATCAATGGAGGAAAATATAAAGGCAAAGAAGTTTTGCCTTCTCCCTATATGCAGGACGCTATAAGTTCGCAAATGGTGATCGGTGGCGGAGTACCTGACAAGGAAAATCCTGATATTCATTTTTCCAATTATGGGCTGGGCTGGTTTCTTGCCTCCTATCGTGGACATTACCGGGTAGAGCATGGTGGAAACATCGATGGCTTTTCGGCGAGCACCTGTTTCTTTCCCTCGGATAGTATTGGAATCATCGTGTTGACGAATCAAAACGGATCCGTTGTTCCCTCGCTAGCCCGCAACCTGGTAGCTGATCGAATGCTGAAACTTAAGTACATCAATTGGAGTGCTGAAAGAAAGAAAGCGATCGATAAAGCCAAAGCACAACAAAAAGATGCTGAAAAATCGGTTGTTTCAAGTCGAATTGATGGAACGAAACCGGCCCACCCACTTTCAGAATACCAGGGATTTTTCCATCACCCGGGTTATGGAGATATTGAAATATTCCTTAAAAATGATACGCTTTTTGGTCAAACACCAAAAGATACTTTCTGGCTTCGTCATTATCATTATGATGTTTTTGAAGGAAAAGATATTGATAAGACGACCGGCCCCGATACTACGGCTGGTGGCATTAGCCTCAACTTCAGGACCGGTGTAGCGGGAAAAATAGAAAGCATTGCGCTTCCCATGGAACAATCATTAAAACCATTGGAGTTTTCGTTTAAGCCTAAAGAAAAAACTATCAGCAAGGAGGACCTGGAGAAATATGTCGGTGAATATGAACTACCCGGTGTGATGGCAAAAGTGTACCTGAAAGGAACCACCTTATTTGTTTTTGTGCCAGGTCAGCCTGAGTATGAAACGATAGCTATCGGCAATCATTCATTCAAACTAAAAGTATTGGATGGATTTAGTGTAAAGTTTGAGGTAACGGATAAGAACGAAGTAACAGCGGTTAGCTTTATACAACCGAATGGTACATTCAAAGCGCCAAAGAAGAAATAACAGCCCAACACTACGACAGGAAATAAACATCAGAAACTTAAAACAGTCCTGATGTTTTATTTTTGCAGCCAAACCAGCAATATGCCCATTACGATCAGAAGAGCCAAAAAAGAAGATTGCCCGAGATTATTGGAATTGGTGCATGAGTTGGCGGTGTATGAAAAAGCTCCGCAGGAAGTAACTGTTACATTAAAACATTTTGAAGAAAGTGGATTTGGCCAACAACCGGTTTGGTGGGCTTTTGTAGCAACCTCTTCCTCACCCCTAACCCCTCTCCGCTTTGCGGAGAGGGGATCCTCCCCTTCTCCATTTATGGAGGAGGGGTTGGGGGATGAGGTATTGGGTTTCGCTTTGTACTATATTCGCTATTCTACCTGGAAAGGCCAAAGGATGTATTTGGAAGATATAATCGTTACAGAAGATGCGAGAGGAAAAGGGATCGGTAAATTGTTGATGGATCGTTTGATCGAAGAAGCCAAAGAAAAAAAATTCAGCGGGATGATGTGGCAGGTGCTGGAATGGAATGAACCGGCTATTAATTTTTATAAAAAATACAAAGCAAATTTTGATGCGGATTGGGTGAACTGTAGCATCAATTTCGTTTGATAAGACACGAAATCAATTCACTCCACCTACTTCCATTGTTTTATCAATTTTAAGAACAAGCCCCTGTAATACTTTGCCGGGACCAGCTTCAGTAAACTTCGATGCGCCATCAGCGATCATTGCCTGCACGCTTTGTGTCCAGCGTACCGGGCCTGTCAGTTGATCAATAAGATTTTGTTTGACCTCGTCTTTCTCAAACACGGCTTTTGCCGCTACGTTTTGGTAAACAGCGCAAGTAGGTGTATGAAAATCCGTTGATTCAATAGCTGCTTTTAATTCCTCTTTTGCCGGCTCCATCAATGATGAATGAAAGGCGCCGCCAACCGGTAATACCAAAGCTCTTTTCGCTCCGGCGGCCTTTAATCTCTCGCAGGCTATTTCAATTCCCTTTATCGAACCACTGATCACCAATTGCCCGGGACAGTTATAGTTGGCTGCTACTACTACCTCGCCTGTTTCTTTTTGCACTTCAGCACAAATGATTTCAACTTTTTCATCGGCCAAACCTAATATGGCGGCCATCGTAGATGGATTTAACTCACAAGCTTTCTGCATGGCTTTGGCCCGTATCGATACCAACCGCAAAGCATTGTGAAAACTTAATGTGCCATTCGCCACCAGTGCGGAAAATTCACCCAATGAATGACCGGCTACCATTTCCGGTTTTGCACCATCAATGCTTTTGAATGCCATCACCGAATGTAAAAAAACGGCGGGCTGCGTTACATTGGTTTGCTTGAGATCCTCCTCCGTGCCATCAAACATGATATCAGAAATACGAAATCCCAATACTTCATTAGCCTGTTCGAATAATTTTTTTGCGAAGGCACTGGTATTATATTGCTCTTTTCCCATACCCGGAAATTGCGAGCCCTGGCCGGGAAATATAAAGGCATGCTTCATGGTAATGGTAGTTGTAAAAACAAAAATGCCACAAAGGTTTTAAGAAAAAAAATCTTTATAAGGCAATAAACCAGTATTTTTTACTAAAGCCGGCGATACGTTACAAGGGAACATTGATCATCCAGCGTGAAAATAGCCACTAGCCTGCTTATTGCCGGTTTTGCCAAATACTAATTTGTTACTTACGGCTCAGGTTGGAGGAAATAAGTTTTAAGAATTCGGAGCGGGTAGAGTTCTTTTGAAATTCCCCATCGAAGGCCGAAGTAGTGGTTTCTGAATTCTGCTTTTGCACTCCCCGCATCATCATGCATAAATGTTGCGCTTCGATCACCACCGCTACTCCTAAGGGATTCAAAGTTTCTTTGATGGCATTCATGATCTCAACTGTCAGTCTTTCCTGTACTTGCAGCCGGCGTGCATAAGCATCCACCACCCGGGCCACTTTGCTGAGCCCGGTTATCCATCCGTTGGGTATATAAGCCACGTGGGCTTTACCAAAAAACGGAAGCATATGATGTTCGCACATGCTGTATACCTCAATATCCTTGACCACGATCATCTCGCTGACAGGTTCATGAAACTTAGCCGAATTTAAAATGGCATGTGCATCGGTTTGATAGCCTTGTGTTAGGAATTGCATCGCCTTGGCTAATCTTTCGGGGGTTTTTAATAACCCCTCCCGCTGCGGGTCTTCACCCAGCAATCCTAACACTTTTGTGTAATTCTCACTCAACCCGGTTGTAACCTCTTCGTCGTAATGTTCACTTTTTTTGTACGCCATGGTTCTGTTGTTATTGGTTATCTTTTTAGTTCCAGCGTTATTAGTACTTATCTGCTTCGTTGTGCCTCACATTTCATCACTCACTGTTTTCGTAGAGTATCGATCGTATCAGATACTCCGAAAAGCGTGGGCTGCGCTTTGTTCCTCTCCTTCGGAGAGGCCAGGTGAGGCTTTTTCATGCAGGGTACTCTACAAAATTCCTTGGCGTCTCATACAACCGGATCTGCAAATCCATATTCGCATCGATATGCGGACGCAACAGGTCATAGATCACAATGGCGATATTCTCTGCTGTCGGATTCAAATTCTTGAAATCTTCCGTGTCAAGATTCAGGTTTTTATGATCGAACCTCTCCAATACATATTCTTCAACAAGGTCAGAAAGTCTTTTCAGGTCCATCACATAGCCGGTCTTAGCATCTGGTTCGCCCACCACTTTTACTTCAAGTTCATAATTGTGCCCATGATAATTCGGCAAGGCGCATTTACCAAACACATTGGTATTGGTAGCATCGTCCCAATCCGGGTTGAACAACCGGTGTGCCGCATTGAAATGTTCACGACGAAAAACAGCCACTTTTTTATTCATACGCTCCATTTACCGGGTATTATTTTGAAATAACAGCCATATTGTACAAAAGTTGAGAGCCTTGCTCTTTATTCACCAAAATATTCCACATAGATACGGGGTGTCTCATACAATTTGATACAATATAATTTTACTGACGAGGGCAAATGTGGTGAGAGCTGGTTCCAGATACCGATCGCCAGGTTCTCCGTGCTGCAAAATTTACCCTTCATAAAATCAACGTCCAGGTTAAGATTGCGATGATCCACCTTTTCGATCACCTGCTCTTTGATGATCAGGCTTAATCGCTTTACATCAAAAACAAAACCGGTGTCAGGATCCGGATCTCCTTTTACCGTTACATATAATTCATAATTATGCCCATGCCAGTTCTCATTGGCGCACTTGCCAAAAACCTGCTCATTTTTTTCATAATCCCAGGCAGGATTAACCAATTTATGCGCGGCATTAAAATGTTCAACTCTTGTCAGGTACACCATGATATCCGAATTAAATTTCTCTTAGCCAATGAAGGGAGGCAAAGTTAATATTTAGAAAAGGAATGGCCACGATTACGATATTTGCAGCATGTATTTGCTTTTAACAGCGGCGACTGCCGCTGAAATTCAGCCCGTCATCGATCACCTGGAAAAAAACGATCTCATCCTTCAAACCCATAAAGTGGAAGTGCTGATCACGGGGGTTGGCGCTGTAGCAACTACCTGGTACCTGACCCATAGTATCTATAATCACCGACCCGATCTTATTATACAAGCCGGTATAGCCGGCTGTTTCAGGGAATATGAACCTGGCAAAACCCTCGCCATTTCAGAGGACAACTTTGGCGACCTGGGCGTTTGGGAAAATGACCGGTTCAATACCATTTTTGATCTTAAGCTGAGTGATGGGAACCATCCCCCGTATACAAACGGCTCGCTGGCAAACCCAAATCAAAATTTATTACAGCTCTCTGGCCTGGAACAGGTAAACGCCATCACCGTAAATGAGATTACAACAGATACCAAAAGAATAGAGTGGTATCAACAAAACGTTTCACCTGTTGTTGAAAGCATGGAAGGCGCCGCATTTCATTATGTCTGCCTGCAGGAAAATATTCCATTTATCCAGCTGCGTTCTGTTTCGAATTACATCGGGGAAAGGGATAAAGCAAAATGGAATTTGCATCAAGCCATCAGTCACTTGAATGAAAAAATAATTTTACTAATAAACGAACTATCAAAATACGATGAAACTTACTTTAGGATTTAGTCCCTGCCCCAATGATACTTTCATATTTGATGCGCTGGTCAATAAGAAGATCGATACCGAAGGACTCGAATTTGAACCTGTCCTGGAAGACGTGGAAACCCTTAACAACTGGGCCTTACAGGATAAACTCGACATCACGAAACTGAGCTTTCCGGCCTTCTTTCAATCGCTGGATAATTATGTATTGCTCGATGCCGGTAGCGCATTGGGGAAAGGTGTTGGGCCTTTACTGATAGCCAAAGAAAATGTTCAATATCCAATGCTCAATGTTCAACAATCAACGATAGCATTACCCGGCATTAATACAACTGCCAATCTTCTCTTTAGTTTTGCCTATCCGGATGCACTGAAAAAAATATTTATCCGATACAATGAAATTGAGGACTTCATACAAAAAGACTCTTCGAAAGTCTCCCCTATCGGGGGAGATTTAGAGGGGGCCAATCTTGGTGTCATCATTCATGAAAACCGGTTTACTTACCAGCAAAAAGGTTTGCATAAAGTAATGGATCTTGGAGAATATTGGGAAGCAAAAAAGAAAACGCCGATACCACTGGGTGGAATTGCCATTAGTCAATCAGTAAAAAGATCGACCGCGTTGAAGGTAAATGAACTGATCCGAAAAAGCCTGGAATATGCTTTCGCTAATTACCCCCTGATCACCGATTATGTAAAACAACATTCACAGGAAATGAGTGAAGAGGTGATGCGCCAGCATATAGACCTGTATGTAAATAATTATTCGTTGACGCTGGGAGAAGAAGGTAAACTGGCGATCAAAACGTTGTTTGATGTTTTTAACAGCATGAATAAAAGAACACACCAGGATCCTTACGAATCCTTATTTCTTTAACGCTATCGCATAGGTTTCCAGACATCTTTTTCTTGCGACCTCATGTTCAATAATTGGCTGCGGGTAGCTAAACTCTTCAAACTCCGGTACCCATTTCCTGATATATTTCAATTCGGGATCAAATTTCTTTGTTTGCAGGTAAGGGTTAAATACCCGGAAGTAAGGAGCAGCATCGCAGCCGCTACCCGCTGCCCATTGCCAGCCTCCGTTATTGGCGGCCAGGTCATAGTCCAGTAATTTTTTCGCAAAATAAGCTTCGCCCCAGCGCCAATCGATCAGCAAGTGTTTGGTAAGAAATGAAGCCGTGATCATTCTTACACGATTGTGCATGAAACCTGTCTCATTTAGTTCTCTCATCCCGGCATCCACTATGGGATAACCGGTTTGTCCATTACACCAGGCAGCGAATTCCTTTTCATTATTACGCCAGCTGATCTTATCATACTCGGGTTTGAAGGAATGACCCACTACATGGGGAAAATGCCAAAGTATCGTATGATAAAAATCCCGCCAGATCAGCTCATTCAAAAACGTTTCATTCAATGCACCGGCTTTCCTCGCCAACTCACGAACACTGATGGTACCAAAGCGAAGATGCAAACTCAGCCTTGAAGTTCCCCGGATAGAAGGGATATCTCTTTGCTCCCTATACTGTTTTATAATATCTGTATTCCATTCCTTTGATGGGAAAGATTGTTCGGCCGGTTTAAAACCCATTGATTCCAGCGATGGGATTTCTTTCCTTCGCTGTTTGAAAAAGTTATTGTAGTATTTTTTTGCCGGATAGCTTTTCAAATAAAAATCATTGACAATAGATTTCCATCTTCTTGAATACGGTGTAAAAATGGTATAAGGTTTAGTATCATCTTTTACCACTTCACTTTTTTCAAAGACCACCTGGTCCTTGTAGGTATAAAGGCTTGCGCCGGATGACTTTAATAATTCTTCAATTTCACGATCCCTGTCCCGGGCATAGGGTTCATAGTCGTGGTTGGTAAATACTTTTTGAATACTGTATTCATCCAATAAATTCCTGAATATTTCCATCGGATATCCATAGCGGACATCTAATGAAGACCCCATATTAACAAGGGAAGACTGTATTTCTTCCAAAGCCTGGTGAATAAATTCCACCCGCCGATCAGCTTTATCTTCTAATTCGTCTAATATGTTCCGGTCAAAAATGAAGATGGGAAGAACGGGGACTTTCTCTTTCAATGCATGGTATAAGCCGGCATTATCCTGCAATCGAAGATCACGGCGAAACCAAAAAATATTGACAACCTTTTTACCGGTGGCTGAAGGACGGCTGGCATCTGTCTTCATTTACTTCCTGCGTTAAAACTGGCTTATTTCCAAGTAAACAGTATCAGGAAGAAATAGTTTGAATAAGGTCCTTATAAATTTTCTTTGATTGAAAATTGGAATAGTTTTTTTGGCGAAAACTCTTTACCCAGCGTATCCCGGATATGGCATTGCTAAGAAATACTTCATCAGCGTCCCATAAATCGCTTTCAGCAATTTCACCTTCTTCTACTTTTATGTTGTCAATTAAATAGCGTCTCATTACTCCGTTTACACCACCCTCGTTTAGTGAGGGTGTGATCAACCTGTCACCTTTGATCAAAAAAATATTGGCGATGGTGGCATCCGCAATCCGTTCATGCACATTTAGGACAAGACACTCATTTAATTTATTTTCTTTGGCGTAGCGGGCCGCCATTACATAGGGCAGGTAATTCGCCGATTTCAGATTGGAAAACCTGTCGCAACTTTTCCGTGCATCCGGGAATATATCGATCACCAGGCCATTTTCATTGAGTTGACCGATGGATGCATTCAGCGGCCAGCACTCAATGCAATATTGAAAATCATCCAGGCTTTCGAATATCCCTCCATTACCCCGAAATACAGACAGCCGTACCCGCGCCGACGAATCACATTTGTTTTTTTCAGTTAATGCCAGTACCTGTTCCCGCAATCTTCCGGCTGTTATCAACGCTGGTACTTTAAAACCCATTGACGCCAGGCCAGAAAAAAACCGCTCAAAATGCAAGGCTTCCAACGCGATCTTTTTGTGGACAACCTTCATTGTTTCAAAAATGCCGTCTCCATAACGGTAGCCCCTGTTATCCACCATCAATACCGGTTCATCTCCCGGTACTATTTTCCCATTCAGATAAATGCTGTTCATGGAATGAAAGTAAAATAAAAAGGCCATCCCGCATTAAAGCGGATGGCCATATAAGCAATTAGCGTGTAAACGTTTTTTATTAAGCTTGCTCCACGAGACCGGCTTTTACGGCATACATAACTAGCCCTGCCATGGATTTTGTTCCCGTTTTAGTTTTCAGTTTATCCCTGATAGCTTCCACTGTACGAGGACTCAGGTCAACTATATCAGCAATTTCTTTAGTGCTCTTTTCATCGCACATCAATTTCAATATAGTGATCTCTTTATCGGTCAACTGTACATCCTGTGGCATTGACGACTCGGAAGTACGCTTGGTACGAAGACCGCTGAGCAAAGCTTTATTGGTAAGATCATTGAAAAAGAAATCCTGTTCGTATACGGCCCTGATCGCATCATAGATCATTTCAGACCCTGATTCCTTTGTCAGGTATGAGTTGGCCCCGATCTCCATCATACGGGATATAACCGAATGATCATTATGCATTGAAAGCATAATAACTTTTACGTTGGGATAAAGTTTTTTGATTTCCGGAAGCGTAGTTAGTCCATCCATGATAGGCATCTGGATATCGAGTAAAACAACATCTGGTTGAATGTGACGAAGTAAATTGAGAAGTTGCATTCCGTTTTCTGCCTCGGCCACCATTTGGATGTCCTTGCGGCTTGAAAGTGAAGTTTTTACACCGGTACGGAAAAGAGCATGATCGTCTGCAATCGCTACTTTAATAAGTGAGTTAGATTCGGGGTTTTTCATGGGTGTTAATATTAGTAAAAATGTAGGGTTCGGTTAATATTCTACGCTGCAAGATGGAAAATTCCCGCAATATACACCATAGTATAAGTACTTGATTTAAATTTTGTGGAAAGTACAGATTTAACATGATTTAAATCAAATAGCGAAAAGATACGTGTGTCATTTGAGCTATTTTACGATTCATGCAGTAAATACCGATCAAATTTAATCGGGCAGTTATGCTCTTGTTAACATAGCCCTGTGCATATATTTTTGTCTCAGAAAGTTGATTGTTAAGGCTGATTCGTCTTATCCTACTCATCCAATGTCCAAACCGTCCAGAAAGTCATTTCCAATCCTGTGAAAAACCCTGACGATCTCTCCCTCCAGTCAACTTTCTCTTTTTTTAGTTCCTTGAACCCGTTTTTTTGATCCGTTCCTTTATGAAAAACTGACGATTAAAAACCGATTACCATAAAACCTTTTCCTATTTTTTAATTACTACCCTGGTCCGTTCCATAAATTTTTTTCTTTCATAACAGTAACGTTCAAAGCCCTTCCGAAAGGAGGGGTTTTTTGTTTTTCAACGTTACCAGATTCTGATTTTTTAATGAACGTACACCGGGTTTCGCGGGAGGGATGCCCCGGGAAAACTGAACGACACAGTAGCCACTTTTTTCTGTGCCCCGTTTATGCTGATATCTCCGCCGGCAAACCTGGCATGTTGCTCAATGGCCATCAGGCTGAAGGATAAAGCATAACCATTATAATTATTCTGATCTTCAAAGTTCAGGATAATGGTATCTGTAAATCTTTCGGCAGTAACCGAGATACAGGTATTGCGGCCATTGGAAGCCATCGCTGCCAATAATTCCTTTATAACTGAAATTACTTTAACCTGCTCCGTTGGTATCCGAAATTCAGCAGAGACTTCATTCAAAATAAATACTTTGTTAACCGCAGCAGACTTGCTTGAACTACTAACCAGTGAGCTGATTAGTTTTCTTAATGAAATGCCGGCGCCATGTGTATTGGCAGGGACATTGATTTCGTGGTTTTTCATAGAGGATGTTAATTTGGATAGCATTTATACCAAAACTTCTGTTTACAAAAGGCTAAGCATTTTGTATGCTACAAATTAATCGTTTTTCCATTGATAAAAAAATAGTTGCTCCTTCTATTCTATCGTAATGCTTTGCGCTACAAACATTGATAATTTCACTTATCAGCCATAAGAGTTTGCCAAACATATAGCAACAATAAAGTCTATATTACCTGCTCTTTTAAAATGATTAAAATAAAAACGTCCCTTAAAAAGGTAAAGCCAGCTTAACGCTGGCTCCTTATTGATCTTAAACAATACCGTAAAGAAATGATCAGCTATACCTGATGAATTTTTCAATCATAATCTTACGGCTGTTCCTGATGCTATTACCATCAGCATACTCCCGCTGCCCCCGATCGTTTCAAAATCAAGGTCAACACCTACGATAGCATTCGCTCCTATTGACTGCGCTTTTTCAGCCAACTCTCTTAAGGCGTCGTCCTTTGCCTGCTCAATTACCTTTTCATACGTTTTACTACGGCCGCCAAAAACATCTCTTAAGCCACCCAGAAAATCTTTAAAGATATTGGCGCCAATTATACTTTGGGCGTTGATAACCCCTAAGTATTCCTGTACTGGCCGGCCTTCTACAAAACCTGTGGTTGTAATGATCATTTGATTTTAGTTTAATTTTTCAAAAATGGTTTTTAGCTGCGAATTCTCATTGGTTTGCCAATCTTTAGATCCTTCGCGGATATAGGCGATCCTTTTATCGATATCGGGGTGACTGCCTAAAAATTCAGGCATCGCCGATGCGGGCGCTGAATCTTTTAAATGCCGGAACAAACCAATGAATCCTTCGGGATCGATCTTTCTTTCCCGCAATAACGAAAGCCCATCGAGGTCAGCTTCTTTTTCCAGGCTTCTTGAGTATTTCAGTGATTTGAATTTATCCGCCTGGTCAACCATGATGGAGGTAACGTTTCCAAATTTCCCAAACAACAGACTTAAAAAAACACGGGATCCCAATTGACGAAAGATAGATTTAGTAGAGTGCTTATTGTTTACATGGGTAAACTCGTGACAGAGCAGGGCTGCTAATTCAGGATATGTTTTTAGTTCATTCAGCAAAGCGCTGTACACAACAATATTTCCTCCGGGAAGCGCAAATGCATTTACTACATCACTTTTGACAACCGTTATATGTATTGCATATGGTGTCTGCACTTTCATCTCCTGGAAAAATTCGTTGAGCACTGCTGTTGCTTCTTTATCCTCCTGCCCCGACAGATCCAATGCATCGTATACCGCGTTCCCTAATTGTTGTTCCGTGCTTACCGATATGGTAGAAGCCAGCTTTTCCGACATCCAGGGCACAATTAAAAAATAAGCGGTCACCAGCACGGTTACGATACCCAAAAAGATCAGGAGATTTCTTCCATATTCCTTTGTCTGACTTTTCTTATGCCATGGCTTGCTTTGCTCAGCTTGCATTGCCATGATAAAATCAAGCGCCTGCTTTCCATTCACTTCAAGCCTGGCGCCCGGTTCTTTGGAATGACTGATCCTGGTAGCCTGGATGCTATTATCTAATACGGCTACAATGTCCTGCATTTCCCATCTGGCCCGGCGAGTAATACCGTCCTCCCGGCGAAAACCGATCGTAATACTGTTTTCCACCGCCAGCACCGTAGCCTCGACAGCTTCGCCATGAGAAGAAGTATAATAAGAGCCAAACCAGGTTTTCATCATACAAACATAGCTTTTCGCGGGTTAGATTTATAACCTCTGGTACTTTTTTACGATTTTTTCAAGTCGATCATTTGCTTGACATTTGCCTGTCAAACAATCCACATGCACAAATTAGCCACGCATATTTCATTAAGAACAATACTTGTCACTGTTGCGCTTTTTCTTTTCCATTCGGCTTTTAGCTGGGGCGTCATAGGTCATCGTACCAGCGCCGAGATAGCACAACAACACCTGACAAAAAAAGCAAAGAAGGAATTGCGTAAACTGATCGGAAAGGGAACCCTGGCTTTATGGTCTAACTGGCCCGATTTCATTAAATCCGACTCTACCTGGAACCATGCCTCTCCCTGGCACTATGTGGATCTTCCGGGTCATATGGAAAAAGAAAAATTCATTGAAGACCTTAAAAAACTTCCCGGCAAGAATCTTTATACGCAAATACCTGCGATGATAGCCGAAATAAAAGACAAATCTTTATCCATCGAACAAAGGAGAACTGCACTTTATTTCCTCATTCACCTGGTAGGTGACCTGCACCAGCCACTGCATGTAGGAAGAGATGAGGATGCCGGCGGCAACAAGATCGTAGTATACTGGTTTGATAAAAAAACGAACCTTCATTCATTATGGGACAGCATGCTGATAGAGTTTCAGCAATACAGCTATACCGAATATGCTAACGTGTTGAACATCGCAGATCCGGAAAAAGTAAAAGCATGGCAGTCCGGTTCACTGGACGACTGGTTCTATGACTCGCATGTACTATCGGATATTATCTATGATGCTTCACCGGCTGAATCCAAACTGGGCTATAAGTATAATTTCCAGTTTCAAAAGATGCTGGACGAGCAATTGCTGAAGGGTGGTGTACGACTGGCCGCGTTATTGAACCAGGCTTTTGAATAATGTTTCTTGTATTGTGATACATTTGTGAGCTCTGTGAATTCACAATTGACTATTGACCATTCACAAACATTACTTTTTTATCAACGTCTTTGACTCCGCTATCATACAGGCGGTAATTTCCATAAATTCCTTTTGCTGATCGGGTAAAAGGCTTATCGTAACCGGCTTCTTTTTATCATTTCCGGTGAAAACAAAACTACTTACTTTCTGGGAAGCTAACTTTTGCAGCCCCGATGGTGTGGCGGGTCCATTCCTGAAATTAAAATGAAAGTAGCCGTCACAGTTCATGCTGCCGCTATTGCGATAGGTGGCTTTAACTTTCGATCCCTCGAAGAAAACAAATACGGTAGAAGCGTCGGTATAACATTCATCGGGTATCGTAAAGAAAAAATCTATTTCTTTACCATCAGCATCAATATTCAAGGAGGCCCCTATTTGCAGTGAGATAAATCCCGAAGAAAATTTAGTCTCTTTGGTATACGGATCAGTCTCCTTTATCAATTTACACTCCGGAGCTGCGGGGTTCTGTGCGGACAGAAAAACCGGGAACAATAACAAAATAAGGCTAACGCATTTCATACTACTGATTAAGCATTAAAAATAAGATTTACTTTGTTGAAAACACCCTGCATTATTTCTTTTAACAATCTTCGTTTAACGACCTCATTCCATCATTTCATACACCCTGAATTTCAATTCACCTGCTTATCCGTTGCGGCCAACAGAAAAAATATCAATTTTACGTTTTCACAGAAACATAAAACAGCTTTATGCTAAACGGCCTGCCTTCCTATATCGCCATACTCTTTGGTATCACGACTTTGATGGTCGCGGCCATGTTATTTATAGCCATAAAAAATGCCCGCACCGACACTACCAAAAAGAAATCCACGGTGATCCTTTTTGGTATGCTGGTATGGCTTGCCATGCAAGCCGTGTTAGCTTTAAATGGGTTTTACAAAGACATCAGCACTACGCCACCGAAAATGTTATTGATAGTCCTTCCTCCACTTGCAACTATTGTAATGCTATTCATCACCTCACCAGGGCGGAATTTTATCGATAGCCTGCCGCTGCAAACGCTAACATGGTTGCATACATCCAGGATAGCGGTAGAGCTCGTGTTATACTTTTTGTTTGTACATGGGGCAATTCCCCAACTGATGACCTTTGAAGGAAGAAATTTTGATATTATCGCAGGCATTACCGCTCCGGTAATAGCATGGTTTGGTTATAAAAAGCAATCGTTTAGTAACAAGATCATCCTGGCCTGGAATATTATTTGCCTGCTGCTGGTATTGAGCATCACCATAAACGCCGTGCTTTCATTACCCATTCCTTTTCAGCGTTTTGCTTTTGAACAACCCAATATCGCGGTATTGTATTTTCCTTTTAACTGGTTACCGGCTTTTGTTGTTCCGGTTGTCATCTTCAGCCACTTAGCGGCCATAAGGCAACTGACACGTAAAAACATCCGATAATACTACCATCCACTGCTCAGTATCACAGGATAAAAAAGGAGGATTATCGTTATATTCATACAATGAACTGAAAGCTATTTTGCGACGAACAGTTCTTTAAAACCGGGTATTGGAGAGCAGCGATGAGAAAATTCTTTTTTATACTTCTTTTATGCATTTTTTCATTTTTGGCAAAAGCCGACCATATTACCGGCGGAGAAATGTATTATACCTACAATGGGCTTTCCAATGGGCAAAATAGTTACAGTGTTACGCTAAAACTATTCATGCGATGTAACTCTGGTCGCCAATTTCCCGACCCCGCCATCATTTCTGTTTTTAATAAATTGAGTTTTGAACGTGTCAGTGATATAAGCGTTGCTCTTTCAAGGCGGGAAACGATCAGCATTGCCAGTTCCGATCCTTGTATTTCTGATCCGCCGACGGTGTGTTATGAAGTGGCCTATTATACTTTTTCTGTCTCTCTTCCGGTTAATCAAGCCGGTTATATTCTTGCCAGCGAGGTGAATTACAGGATCAGGGGAATCACCAATATTAATTCAAGCCA
>JANOCH010000486.1:0-14684 GCA_031412015.1 Chitinophagaceae bacterium | reverse complement strand
CCTGATCATGCGAAACCCGCAATATGGAATGGACATCGCCAAAATACTCTCCAAACTCCCGCCTTTACAGCAAACCTTTTATGCTACGGCGCTAAGCCAGGTAAAAACCGGTTGGACGCAAGCTTTGCAGGATGAATACTTCAAATGGTACTACAAGGCTTTTAGTTATAGAGGAGGACATAGCTTTGTGGGTTTTATTGATTCATCCCGCAAATCTGCTTTGAAAAATGCACCCACCGATCGTTTCGCTTATTTCAATACTTTGCCCGGCGATTCTATTGTTGGGCTTTCTGCCAGGAATTTTGAAAACGGTAAAGCCATGTTTTCCGCTTCACTTTGTGCTTCCTGCCATTCTATAAAAGGAGAGGGTGGTATAGCCGGACCAGATCTGACACAGTTGGGTATCCGCTTTTCTTATAAGGATATGCTGGAAGCAATCATTGAACCGAATAAAACCATTTCGGACCAATACGGCGCTACAGTTTTTTATCTCAAAGCAGGCGGTTCACTGGTTAAGCGCTGTCAGCATGAACAGCCTGGCCGCTATTTTCTTTCTTACCAAATAATTCATCTATTACCTCACTATAATGTATGTTGGCCGTGGTGGCTTTATAGCCGGTGATGAGTTTGGTTTTACTATCGGCCTTTATATGGTTTTTGTAACCAAAATAGTTTTTCCCGTTGTGGGTTGCCCGCTGTACATCGGTGTCTTTCTGGCGCAGTTTATTTTCGTTCCAGTCCTAGGGTATAGTTCCTTCTTTGAGTTCTTTATTTTAATCCCGGCTGTTGCGTTGCACAGGCACTTCTACAATAGAGGCATCTACTAATTTGCCTTTGTGTACTATGATCCCGTCTTTATCTAACTGCTTATCCAGATAGCTGAATAATTTATCTACCATGCCACCGGCTGTGAGCTTATCCCGGAATAGCCAAATGGTTTTGGCATCCGGTACAGGATCGTTAATACCCAACCCTAAAAAACGCATAAAACTTAAGCGATCTAATATCGCATACTCTATCGTGTCATCGCTGAGGCTATAGTATCGCTGCAGAATAAGCACTTTAAACATCAGCACATAGTCATAAGCCGGACGGCCCCCTTTGCTCCGATCCACTTCCTTATCAAAAAATTGCCGGAGGGGTTGGCGGAAAAATTCAAAATCAATATGACTACTCAACCGTTCCAACGGGTCTTGCTTTTTACTTAACTTCTCCATCCGTATTTGCTCGTTAAATAATCCTCTTGCTTTTGACATGATTATCGTTTTTATCTCAGACAACTGTTCATACTAAAACATTGGTTCGTAACTTAGGTTTTTAAAGATGCCCTAAGATTAACGGGGAACAAAAGTTGCCTGGTTTTTTACAGGAACCAATATTCTTTCTTTTGTCAATGTTGTTTTTTGCTCTTTGTGCAGGAGCTGCTTTATTTCATCGGTATTTTGCTTCAGATTCTATGAGTTGGTACATTGCGTGGTTACGTGCCGATGCTGCAGGAAATGCAGAGGCTGCTATTAGCGAAAGGAAGGGTTTTCACAGGATGCTGAAATTTTCAACCTGGGCTTTGATCAGTGCAGAGATTTTATTCGCTGCTGGCGTCTTATTTTTCGTTATAGCTATGTTCGGATTGTTTTATTGCTTTTGAAGGATGTTTGTTTGATTGGTCTGATTGAATATTTTAAAATCAAATTATTTTCCGTTCTTTCGGTTATATAATATCATCACCAGTAATCTGAATATTTTCACGATATGCAAAATCAGAAAAAAACTTTGCGCATTCTCGTAGTCGGTTGTGGAAATATGGGATCTTCTCATGCCATAGCTTATCACACCATCGATGGGTTCGAAATCTGCGGACTTGTTTCCAGGGGTAAGTCGAACGGGATATTGAATAACAGGCTCGGAAATAAGTATGCATTGTTCAACGACATGGATGAAGCGATGATAGCGACGCGACCAGATGCGGTTTGTATTGCCACTTATCCGGATACGCATGAAAATTTTGCCGTCAAAGCTTTTGACAGGGGATGCCACGTTTTTATTGAAAAGCCATTAGCGGATTCTGTTGAAGGCGCTGAGCGTGTAGCTGCTGCCGCTAAGAATGCTGATAAGAAATTGGTAGTGGGCTATATTCTTCGTCACCATCCTTCATGGGTACAGTTCATTGAACTGACCAGGGAACTTGGCAAGCCACTTGTAATGCGGATGAATCTTAACCAGCAAAGTGATGGAAGCATGTGGACCCTTCATCGCAACCTGATGAATAGTTTAAGTCCGATTGTTGACTGTGGTGTGCACTACATTGATGTAATGTGCCAGATGACTCGTTCGAAACCAGTGCAGGTAAGCGCTATTGGAGCAAGACTGACTGAAGAGATTCCAGCGGGTAATTACAATTACGGACAGCTGCAGATACGATTTGAAGACGGATCTGTTGGCTGGTACGAAGCAGGCTGGGGGCCGATGATCAGCGAGACAGCATTTTTTGTGAAGGATGTTATTGGCCCTAAAGGTTCCGTTTCCATTGTTGCGAAGGATGCCGGTGGCGCCGGAAAATCATCCTCTATCGAAGCGCATACCAAAACGGAATTGCTGCGCTTCCATCATGCCGACCTCAATAAAGAGACTGAAAAATTTTCAAAAGAAGATACCTGGATCAACCTCGAAGATGAACCCGACCACCAGGAATTGTGCAATCGTGAACAACGATTTTTTCTCCAATCCATCATGGAGGATGCTGATCTCACCGATCATGTGCAAGACGCGATAAGCAGCCTGCGAATTGCCTTTGCCTGCGACGAATCGGTAAGGACCGGAAGGATCGTCCAGCTCAAGTGATGCAACAGGTGGCTGAGAGAAACCCTTGTTTTCGGTAGTTTGTCTTTCAATGACTATGGAGGGAATAAAAAAAGTTGAATCGTTTTGCGTTGGGTGCAATCAGCAGCCTCAGCGAAGCTGACCAACTACAGCCATAAATTGCAGTATTTTATCAACCGGGTGTTTTAATGAGTGAAGCTATTGAACAAGATACTGTAAAGGGCAGATCATCAGGAATTTTAGGTATGTAGGTGCATGTAATGCCAAAAATGAAAGTAGAGTATAAGGAAATTTATATCAAGCAGCTTTAATAGAGAACTTGTGCAGCGGGAATTTTGGATGAACAAAAATTATTCAAAAATAAGTGAACGAAAAACAAGCCATTTATTACAATCTAAATTGGGGTATGTTTAGGTATGAAGGATCAGGAAAATCAGCCCAGCAGTTCTATGATAGGTTTTCCTTTGCCATCCGGGGTAGTATAGAAGGGTCTTTTCTCTACTTCATATTGTGTGTCTTCCGGAATTCCTAATGTATGATAAATAGTTTGGTGAACCTGGTCAATCCGGACAGGGTTTTCAATGGACTTACAGGGACGTTCATCCGCTGTTTTGCCATATACAAATCCTTTTTTTATTCCACCACCAAACATCAATATCGAACAACCATCTGTAAAATGGCGATGCATTCCATAAAATTTCAGCTCGGATAAGATATCCGGTTGATTGACCTGCTCCTGCACTTTAGCATCGGGTCTTCCTTCTACCATCATATCGCGGCTAAACTCACTGGCGAGTATCACCAGGGTGCGATCAAGATGACCGGATTTATCGAGGTCCTTTATTAATTGGGCCACCGGTCTGTCAATCATTTTTTTCATATCCACCATGCGGGTATGCCCATTTTCGTGTGTATCAAAACCGAAAAAAGGTTCATATTCCGTTGTTACACTAATAAACCGTGCACCCTGCTCCGTCAGCCGCCTTGCAAGAAGACATCCGAGACCAAAGCGACCCGTATTATAAGTATCATAAACTTCCTTTGGTTCCAGGCTCAGATCAAAGGCTTTTGCTTCCGGTGAATTGAGTAACATATAAGCCTGTTCCATGGAACGTTTAAGCGATTCTTTCTGGTAATCACTTCCCAATTCTCCTACCGGGCTTTTGCTGATAAGATCATTATACAGTTTGTTACGCGACTCAAATCTTGTTGAATCCATGCCTACCGGTGGCCGAACGCTTTCTAATCCCTGGCTGGGATCGGGTATCAAAAATGGACCGAATTCATTTCCTAAAAAACCGGCGGTATGAAAAGCTTTTAATTCTTCAGCTTCACCAACAGTAAATCGTTGGCCGATATCAATGAAGGCTGGTATAACAGGATTTTTGGGACCGAGTTGATTAGCGATCCACGCACCGATATGCGGTGCGGCTACTGTTTGTGGCGGTTCGTAACAGGTATGCCAATGGTATTGGTGCCTTGAATGCAGAATATGTCCCATGTCGGCGGCAACATATGAACGTATGAGTGCGCCTTTATCCATTACACTGCCTATCGACTGCAACCCTTCTGAAAATTGTATGCCATCCAATGCCGTTGGAAAAGAGGGGAAAGTACTTAACACACTATTACCCTCCATACCTTTTTCAAAAGGAGTGTATTTTTTTGGATCGAAAGTTTCTGTATGCGCCATGCCGCCCGCCATCCACAATAATATTACCGTGTCTGCAGTAGAATCATTAAGCGTTTTCTTTTTGGCATTGCAGCCGCTCAGTATGCTCGCAACAGGCGCTCCGGCCGCCAATGCTGCAAGCGTTGCCAGGCTTGATCTCTTTATAAAATCTCTTCGGTTCCAGTTCGGGTGCATGAAGTTTTTATTTAAGAATGTAAAAACAAATCTTTAATTGCAACAGTCCGGCGTTCAAAACTCATAACAAAAGTACAATTCCACTTTTTTACTATCCCTGTCTCAGCACGCCATTAAAATATCAACTGAAATTCAGGATGTATGGTAATGGCCCAGATAAAATCTTGTATAGCTTCAACTGTAGGATGGCCGCCCAGTGTTTTCATGGCGATCTTCTGTTCATCAGCTAATGGTAAACGTCCGAATGCGTTCCTGTATATTTCTTTTATCATTAGTCCTGCATCCGGGTATTTTTCTTTCCATTTAAACGCTGCTGATTTCAGGGCATTATTAAACTGCCGGCCATTAGTGAGTTCGAGTGCCTGCAAGAGACTAGCCTGCGATACACGGCTTGTTGAAACGGTTTCCCTGTTAGGCCGGCCCAAAGATGTAAGAAAAGGATCATTCTTAACAAGGGCGGCACGTGGGAATGAAACCGCATTTCTAGTATTTTCCGGCAACAATTTGTACACTACTACACTGTCTGGATAAATGGGTTCAATAGCCACACTTATCGCATCGGCAAATTGTTCTGCGGTTAGCCGTCTCCTCAACATTCCTTTAAAGGTATAATCCTGCGCCACTATCGATCCCGCATCTTCCACACTGACAGAAGGCAATTGATATGTTTTGGAAGTGAGAATAGTGTACAGTAGTTTTTTAATATCATAACCATTGGCTGTAAAATCCGCTGCCAGCCAGTCAAGCAGATCCTGGCTCCAGGGCTGGTTATCCATTACATCTACCGGCTCTACCATGCCACGTCCCATCAACTGTGCCCATACACGGTTAACGAGTGTACGAAACAATCGTCCGTCTTTCGGTTGCACTAAAATATCCGCTAATTGCCTCAGCCTTTCTTTGGTATTGGCATTGGAATCAAGTTGACCCAGCTCTTTAAAAAGTACACGCCGGCCTGCCATCCTGCCTGTGGGTTTATCGCAACGGTTGATCTCTAATATTGAATCGGAAAATATATTCGCAAATGCATAGGAGTCATCCAGCTTCCAGTCGCTGATAAAACTATCATGACAGGAAGCGCATTTTAAATTCAGTCCCAGTAAAACCTGTGATACGTTTTGTGCGGCCTGCATTTCAGTTCGCTGGCTGGAATTAATGGTTCCGCGCCATTTAATTCCTTTGATAAAACCTTCTGATTCTTTACCGGGGCTGATCAGTTCTTTTACAAAAACATCATATGTCTTGTTATCCCTTAGTGCGCTATAAAGCCATTTGGTAATACCGAATCGCCCTTCTGTTATATAACCGGTGCCGGAATAGTCATTCCTCAACGCATCATTCCAGAAAGTGAGCCAGTGCTGGGCATAGTCATCATTGCGGCTGAGCAGCTCACGAACCAATGACTCACGTTTATCCGGCGCTGTATTATTCAAAAAAGCATCCACGCTGTCAGCAGGTGGTATTAATCCGGTGACATCAAGGTATACTCTCCGCATATAAACACGGTCATCAACTGCTTTATTCCATTTTACTTTATTCTTTTGAAAGTATACATTCACAAAACGGTCAACCGGGTTCACCAGGTCTCCGCTGGCAGGAGGTATTTCAGACATTCTTGGCGCCAATGCCGCTACCTTATACAGGCTCTTTAATTCGCCGCTGGGCCATGGCGCACCTTGTTTGACCCAAAACTCCAATACCGCTATTTCTTCTTTAGAAAGCTTGTTGCCTTTGGATGGCATTGCGTCTTTATGACTGCGCGGCAATTTGATCCTTCTTATCAAATCACTTTCCGCCGGATTACCACCGACGATCACGGCGCCATTTTCACCGCCGTTCATGATGAATTCTTTAGTATCTAAACGCAAATCCCCTTTTCTTTTTGCTTCGCCATGGCACTTAGTACAATTGTGTGCAAAGATGGCACGCACCTGGACGTTCAGTTCCTGCACCTGTTCCTCGCTAAGTCCTCCTTTAGTGCTGGCGAGTATAAACGAGCTATCAACTCCGATTGTTGAGGATCGCGATGGTAATACACTTGAAAGATAATCTTCGCCATGTGTTAAGTAAGCGCCATAATGTCCTGCTATGATAACTCCAACTGCTGTTAAAGTGAGTAACGTTTTTTGTATCCGGGTGGAGAACTTCCAATAAGCCAGGGCGGTTATACTGCCCAGTATCATTGTTGCTATACCCGTCCATTGATGAAACGCAAGGGTATCACTTATTTCATAATCGTTGTTATTGAATAAAAGTAAACCGAATACAACGGCCGCTACGGCTGATATGGCGCCGGCAAAAACCAGTACTCTTATGGCCGGTTGAAAATTAGTTGATTTTCGTTTCCAGGCTATAATTTCTATCAGGAGCGCCACCAATAAGAGGCTGATTGGAAAATGAACGATCATCGGGTGCAGCCTGCCCAGGAAAGACCAAAGCCAGAAATTGTCACCTGCAGTATGCTCATTGGCTTGCGCCATCAGGGGATTCGCGGTGGCAGATAATAAAAAAAACAGGAATGCAGTCGCCGCGGGCCACCATTTTAACCGGCAGGCTTTCGACAGCTGAATTCCATTATTGATTACATTCAAATTCTTTCGGGTCATTGTGCATAATTAAAATAAAAAAAGCACTTCTCTATGGGTTGTTCAATGTTGAAGGATACTGTAAAAAAATGGCATTAAGATACGATGATTGATGTAGAAACTAAGGTAAAATATACTTTGAATAATTGGCAGCTATCCTAACCTGTCCTGCTTTTTTGTTTCGAATTCTTTGATATAAATTATTGTCGACGGCCTGTATGGCGCGGTACAATCATTACCAGGTTCATTATGCGATCTAAGTCGTTGCTCCAGGTTTGAAGTAAAACCTGTATAGTGTTTATTGAACCGTTCAGAAAATAATATGTAACCCGTAAACTTCATATATGCAAAAAGACTCCCAAAAGGGAGCCTCTTAATGTACCGGAGAGCAGAAAATTATCGAACCAGATAGTAGCTGACTTTATTTCATTTTCAACGCTTTAACACACGTAATTAAAACAGGTTGTTGTGTGAAAATTCATGAAGGGAAGTCAGTTGATCAAGTTGTGGTCAAATCGGAAATTAAAGCAGGGGCATTTTTAGCGAAGATGAGCCTATAATTATTTATCAGAATTTGCACTGATTTATTTATCAAATCTTTAAGAATTCAATTGGGGCTGGGTTCCAATCCCTGTCACTCCGGTATAGTGCGAGTCGTCGTTTCAAGAATGGGATGGTGATGAAGGCTTCCTATTAATCATTGTCCAGTACACTGGCCTTTGCATCATATTCCTGCGATTTGTCCTTTTGGCTAAGTTGATCGTAAATGATAATAAGCAAACGGTAAGCCTCCTTCAGATTGGCAAGTTCGCCAGGGTCAGGTTTGGCAACGGATCCAAGTAACTCCTCTACCGCGAGAAAGTATGGAATAGCATCCGAAAATTTTTGCGCGGCATTCTCTTCCAGGTCGTTTTTCTCATCCCCGGGCATTGTATGCCTTGATTTCTTCAGCAGATCAATTCCTGTATTGTAAATAATCTGCCCTTCAAAAAAATGTGCTTTTGGAAAGGAGGGGAGCAACCGGATTACTTCAGCGAGCTGTTTTTCGGCTTGCCGGATGAAGACGTCACTACCAACTGGCCGGTCAGTTGGATCAGGTTTATGCCCATACTGATAAAGTTCAACAGCATAATTATAACGATAAAGATAATTAGCCGGTTCCGCGTCTATTACTTTTTCATAAAAAGCAAATAATTCTTCTTTGTTTCCGTTCTCTTTTAGTACATCAAATTCAAGGGTTGTCCAGAACGGATCGGACGGATAAACTTCTTTTCCGAGTAAAATGTAATGGCTCGCCTTTGCGGTATTTTTATTGCTGTAATAATAGTTAGCAACCCATTTATATATTTCTGCGAAACCTTCTTTGTTAATTCGATGATCTATCAGCATGCTGTAGTAGTTGGCAGCATCATTCAGCCGCTGTAGTTTTTCTGCCGCCACCCCTGCAAATAAAACAGAATTGGTGTCAAGAGGCAGGTTGATCCAACCTTTCTGTGTCATAAATGTGCTGACCGAAATGGCATTGGTAAATTCTTCCAATGCCTCTTTGTATTGTTGAGAATTAAACCTGTTTGCCGCGGTTTGATAAAATCCCCTGTAAATCTCATTGATGGGTTTATAACTGTCATCCTGCAAAGCAATCAGCATTTTATCATCTATCTCGGTGTACTTTTTTAATGCCTGGAAAGCTGTCATCCTTGCGTCCGCAAACTGGCCGGACAAAGCCGGATCCCATGCAATGGCATTATAGATCTTTGCTTTTGCATAAAACGCCTCAGGGTTTTGCTGATACTTTTGCAAAGACATTACCGCGTCAATCTCTTTTTTTGCATCCATCGGCTGACCGGATTTAAGAAAGGTTTCAGCGGCTTCAATATTTTGAGCGTGTAAATAATTGGTCGAAGAAATAACCAATATCAGCGAGACAAAGAGTTTCATTGTTAGTATTATAAAGTACGGTAAAATGGCTATGGAAGGCAGACATGATCACTGCGGCAGCACCCAGCCATTGCTATGATGCAAAATAGAAATAAAAACTTTCAAATGCAAGGGGTGAGAAAGAACTCCAACGGTGTATGAAAATTTGCCGGTTGGTTATCAATTAGCCAGAATGTCCCCCCGGAAATACTTTTAGACTATCGGCCGATCCCGTCATTTCATTCTCTGCTTTGTAAAGAACAAGAAAGCTTTCTGCTCACCCCTGCATAATAAAAAGCTTGTTCTACTGCAATCTCTCTCATGTTTCAATTTTTATACAACTTTTACAGTAATCCCGGCTGCGGTAACAAAAAATTTACCTGGTTAGAGAACCTTACTTGTTATCGCTTAAAATACTATTTACAGGTGAATAAAATGTTTCAAGCGTTTCATACATCGGAAAGTGACCACACTTGTTGATCCAGTGCAGAGAAATTGTCGGTTAAGCAATTTCAATTCATAGGCGAAATAGGTCAGTAAATCTTGATGCAATTTAAGGCGCTGCTCCGGGTTGGAAGTGTAGCCTGTATAATGCTTATTGAACCGTTCAGAAAATAATATGTAAACAGTAAACTTCATATATGCAAAAAGACTCCCAAAAGGGAGCCTCTTAATGTACCGGAGAGCAGACTTGAACTGCCGACCTTCGGGTTATGAATCCGATGCTCTAACCAGCTGAGCTACCCCGGCAAATATTGTCGTATGTGAGAGCTTGTGTGAATTCGATGCTTTGGAAGCTAATTCTACCTTGGTATTTTTTTGATTACCAATAAAATACCTGTTTTCACCTGCTCGGCAACAATCGGGCGGCAAAAATAAAGATTCTGGCCTAAACCCTGAAATCAAATTTAGCCTTTCTGAAAGGCTCACCTGCCTTAATTTTAGTACATGATTCGCCTGGCAACTCCGACGGATGCTGTAGCTATGCTTGCTATTTACGCACCCTATATCCGAAATACTTCCATCACCTTCGAGACAGGTGTGCCTGCGGTTGCCGACTTCGCCAACAGGATACGTTCTTATCTCGACAATTGGCCATGGTTAGTTTATGAAAAAGACGGACAGATCGTCGGCTATGCGTATGCTTCACGGTACCGGGAAAGAGTGGCCTATCAATGGAGTGTTGAATGCTCCGCTTATGTGCATGATGATCATCTTCGGTCCGGCATTGCGAAAGCGTTGTACAAAGCACTATTTTCTATTCTGAAGAAACAAGGTTTTACAACGGTCTATGCAGTCATCAACCTGCCGAATGAAAGGAGCGTGGCATTTCATGAAAATATGGGATTTAGCTATTTCGCTACGTACCAAAAAGTAGGATATAAATTAGGCAAGTGGAAGGATGTAGGCTGGTGGCAGTTGCAATTGAATGAATATTTGCCGGAGCCTCCGGTACCACTAAAACTTTCAGCGATGAGTCATCAGGTATTGAAGGAATTACTTGAGGCAAAATAAAAAACTCCCCGTTTATGCGGAGAGTTTTTATCGTTAGGTTGAGTTTGGTGTTAGAAATTAAAAGCGAGTTTGGTAAATAAACGTCTTCCATTAAAGCCCATCTGAACAGAATCCCAGGCACCGCCTGATTCATTATCCTGCGCATATCCTTTTGCAAGAGGATTTACGCCGAGATCAGGATGTACATTAAAAATATTATCTGCTCCCAAAAACAGGCTGACCTTTTTTGAGAATTTAAAAGAGGCATATACATCCGTGGTGACCTTACCATTGTAATTAAATACTTCAGGTATATAAACACTTCCGTTTGCATCGGCGGGTACCCTTGGATTGATCCCGGAGTAATTAGGATTGTCAAACCCGCCCGGGCTACTGGGATCAGGAGCTGATCCATCTCCAAAGCCTAACAGAACGATCTTTCCAAAAGAAGTAAAATGGGCGCCAAACCCAAACTTCTGCATGGTATAATCTAAGCCCAAAGAAAATTTGCTTTTAGGAGCTGAAGCCTTCAGAAATGCTTCTTCCCGGTCACTATAAAATGTTTTTTGATGAAGTTTAGTATCATTGAGTACCGCTGGTATGTTTATCTCATCAAGTTTTATACGTTGCAGATTGCCGGCTAATAAAACTTTTAATGTATTTCTGCCGATCTTTTTAGTGTAGTCTGCTACGATATCCAATCCGATGTTCGTAGTACTAACCGCATTGGCGAAAAACTGTGCGGTGGAAACATCCGATGGAAATTGCGAGGTAAATGCCGGATCCAATGTAGGATCATCTTTACTGAATAAACCAGAAAGAACCACCCTGTCTTCCACCTTTACAACATAGCCATCTACAGTAAATGTAAATCCGGGTGCAGGTTTCCATGAAAAACCTAAACTTCCATTTATAGATGTCTCTTCTTTTAATTCGGGAATACCTGCTGCTCTGGCAACTTTACTGGTGTTAGGAGCAATAAGTGATTGTACCAGTTGTCCACCACTAAAAGATGTGAGTGTGTTACTAAAATGTATTTGAGCCAGTGACGGAGCCCTGAAGCCTGAACTGACAGAACCTCTTACATTAAAATTGTTTGCGAGTTTAATACGGGTACTCAGTTTTGATGTGCTTACGAAGCCGAAGTCTGAATAATTCTCAAACCTTACGGCGATATCTATCAACCATGCCTTCGTAACATCCAATGCCAGATCCGCATAAGCACCTACATTGGTACGGTTAGCTTTCACAGCGTCTGTATTGCTGAATCCGGGAAATCCCTGCGAGCCGGATGCCTGGCTTCCGGAAGGGTCATAATTTTTATAAGAGCGTTCCTCACCACTGTAAATCTTGTAGTTCTCATAGCGGAACTCCGCACCTAAACCAAAATTTAAACCTTCGGCTACATCTTTGAATGACCTGTTGAAATCAAGATTGGTGGTACTTTGCAAAAACCGGAATCCTCCATCATCAAAATGATTAGGTGTTGATTGGCCGATGAGAGAGGCATTGAACGTTTTATCACCAAAATAATGAAAATCATTGTAGCCGGTATTATTACTCAGGTCCCAGCTCCAGTCATTACCAGCGCTTCCTCGTATACCATTGGCCATCGAAATGTCGGTAATATGTGTTTGTATATGTGGATTATAATATACCTCACCCGCTTTGGAAGTTCGCATGATGGATGGTACAATGATCGGCGTAAAATTTTGATCAACGGGATACCTGTCGGGCCTGGCACTTAAATTCCTGGTGTAGGCAAATGCGTCCGATGCTTTGTAATTGTATCCTCCGAAGGAATAATAAGTTGTTTTACCGGCCTTAGTAGTGGGCAACTCCATATTGTACATGGCTCCGGCTGTAGTGACTGATCCATCCCCAAAAGCTCTTCTTCCTGTATTCAAATAGACCAATGAGTTCTTATTAGTGAAAGGATTCAGTGTATCGGCCTGGCGGTAAGTTTTACCCTGTGTTAAGAAGTCTAATGAAACATTGATAAAGCCACCGTTTTTACCAAGTGCGAATCCGTTGTTTGCCGAAAAGCTGAAGGTATTTCCATCTATTTTGTTGCCTGAATAGTATTCATTTCCTCCATTGAATTTATCAGCATTGAACTTTGTATCGTAATACCCACTCCATCCCGCATTGACCGTCCAGTGATTGATATCTTTTTTCAGGATGATGTTTATAACACCTGCAATAGCATCAGAACCGTATTGCGCAGAAGCTCCATCCCTCAATATTTCGATCCGGTCAACGGATGCTTCAGGAAATCCATTCATATCAACACCTGAATTAGCACGACCACGTGTACCAAACAAACCCACAAAAGCTGTCGGGTGCCTTCTTTTCCCATTTATTAAAACCAATGTATGATCCGGTCCCAGACCTCTCAGGGTTCCAATATCGATATGGTCAGCACCGTCAGCACCGCTTTGTTTGTTATAGTTAAAGGAAGGGGCTGCAATGTTTAAAACAGAGGTCAGGTCCATTTTCGCGGTGGGTAACCCGATCTGGTTTATCCTGATCACATCCACCGGAACGGCTGTTTCCGTTTTGGCTCTTCCGCTACCGCGGGTACCTACGAAAACAATTTCACCAAGCTCTGTAATTTCTGATTCAAGGCTGATAGCTAAAGTTGAATTTGTTCCGACTTTTACCGATTGTTTTTTATAACCGATAATGGTTATTTCCAGGTCATCAGCAGTGCTTGCCTGGATACTGAAGTCACCGGTATTGTTGGTCAAGGTACCCCGGCTGGTTCCTTTCACCTTAACAGATGCCCCGGCTAACGGAGAACCGTTATTGTCGGTGACCTTACCTGTTACGGTTTGTTGTGCTAAGCTGGTGATAGTAAACAATAGGAATGCTGCAATCAATAAGATCTGATTTCTCATAAACAGTTTTTAAGTTAAAAAGACGTTCAAATACTTCAATTTTCCGGTCAGGCGGAGCAGTCGTTGGTGGCGTTGGATTAAGGTTGATAAGATGGTAGGCGCAAAATAAGGAAAAATCCTATTGCGTAGCCGCTTATTTATTAAGACTAAACGGAATCGTAACCAGTTCATCATCCATCCGCGAAAGTAGTAAGTGGTTATAAAGGATACAATGGGTAATTGAAGTGATTACCCATTGTAATGGAACATCACACTTAAACTAGTCAAAATCGGAAATATTAGTGAATAATCGATCACTTTTCCATCCCCACTGCAGCTACTGTATTTTTTACCCTGCCAGGATATTCTTCCAATGCCTTTTCCAAACAATCCATCGCTGCATTGATAGCATCCAGGTTCAATACATAGGCCAGGCGAACCTCATTTTTACCTAATCCTTTGGTGCCATAAAAACCGGTAGCCGGCGCCAGCATCACGGTTTGTTTATTATAAACAAACTCTTCAAGCAACCATTGACAGAATTTATCAGCATCATCAATAGGTAACCTGGCGATAGCGTAAAAAGCGCCACCAGGATTAGGACAAAAAACACCCGGCATAGCATTCAGGCGCTGAATCAGTAAATTTCTTCGGGAGAGATATTCTGCTTTGGGCGCATTAAAATAACTGTCCGGCAGATCAATAGCGGCTTCTCCCAGTATTTGTGCAAGACCAGGAGGGCTAAGTCTTGCCTGGGCGAATTTCATAGCCGCATCGTAGACAGTTTTGTTCTTTGTAACCAATGCACCGATCCTGGCACCACAGGCGCTGTATCTTTTACTGATCGTATCCATCATTACTACATGTTGCTCAAGACCTTTCAAATGCATAGCGCTTACATATTCACCATCATAGCAAAATTCACGATAGGCCTCATCACTAAATAGATAAAGGTCATGCTTAAGACAGATATCCTTCAACTTCTCTAATTCTTCACGGCTATATAAATATCCCGTAGGATTATTGGGATTGCAGATGATGACCGCTTTTGTTTTTGGTGTGATCACCTTTTCAAAATCTTCAATAGGCGGCAAAGCAAAACCTGTTTCAATATGAGAAGTAATA
>JANOCH010000485.1:0-2695 GCA_031412015.1 Chitinophagaceae bacterium | reverse complement strand
TTCATTTTCAAGAGTATTAAACGAACGGGAACTATTAGTAGTGGCGAATACCAACGTTACTGAAACGGCTACAGTGCATGTGGTAATTGACAAGCACCTGAATGCTGACGGGAAAATTTTGAAGATACTTTTCCCCTTTGATAAGAAAGGCCCACTGGCGGATGCCTGTGCGACGAATGGTGTGTTTCGGACAGTAAAAGTGACGGTAGCCGCGGGTGAGGCGTTGGTGATTGGATAGTATTGTATTTTTTGAACACGGGTCTTATCCTTGCTGATCCGTCTGATCCGTGTCATCCGTGTTCCATTTTAAAAATAAACCAGCTTCCTGAATAAAAGAAATTCAAGGATTTTTTCGGCAGGCTATTACAATTTAAGATCAACTTTCTTACCCGTTTTTGCAGCAAGGTAGATAGCATCGATAATCTTCAGGTCCTTCAAACCTTCTTCACCATCCACAGGAACAACCGGCTTTTTATCCTGTAAAATGATCCCGGCCATTTCATCCATTTGCACTGTTTGATGGGTGATATGCGGATGAGTGAGCTCTCCTTTATTGGTGCGGCCCTTGATCGGACCATAACCTGTCGATGGTTGCAACTCAGCAAATCCTTTTTCACCGTTCAGGAAAAAACGATCGAGGTTGTTCATGGTATATGTAGACAAGCAGGAAGCCATCGCGCCACCGGGAAAACCGAATTGAAATAAAATAGTTTCATCAACGCCTTCCTTGAATTTTACAGGATCGGTTTTGGTCTCCTGTGCGGTAACCCAAATAGGATCTTCTCCTATCATATACCTTGCACCATTCACCGAATAGATGCCGATGTCCATCATAGAACCTCCGCCTGCGAGTTTTTTATTCAATCGCCATTGAGTGGGATCACCGATCCTGAATCCCGATAGACCCTGGAAAAACAACACTTTTCCAAACTCTCCGGCATTCCTCATTTTAATGATCTCAAGTGTCTTGGCTTCAAAATGCATCCGGTATCCAACAAGCAATTTGACATTCGCTTTTTTACAGGCATCCACCATATCCTTACCTTCAACGGCATTCAATGCCATAGGCTTTTCGCAAATAACATGCTTCCCGGCTTTAGCCACCCGTATCGCCTGTTCACGATGCAGCCCATTAGGTGTAATGATATACACTGCGTCAATATCAGGGTTGTTCTTTATAGCATCAAAATTCTCGTAGTTGTAACAGTTCTTTTCCGGAATACCAAACTTACTCTGCCAGTCTTTTATTTTAGAAGGAGTACCACTGATAGCACCGGTCAGCTTAGCCATCGTACAGGTTTGCATGGCGTCTGCCACACGGGATCCGTAGCTACCGAGGCCCATGATCGCAACCCGCAGAATGGGTCCATCATACGGTGCGGAAGAGAGCTGGTTTTTATTATCGGTATCAAACTGGCGCAATACCGGTAAAGCAATAGCTGAAGCAGTAATGGTTTGCAGAAATTTTCGACGGGAATTCATAACAATTATTTTAAAGTCAGGCACTGATCGCAAGTGCATTGCATGAATATATGGAATGTATATTGAAATTGGCCAGTTTGTCACTGGAAAAAATAGTGTCACCGAAGAAACGGCTATAAAAGTATACACCCGGTTTGACCAAAGGGTAACAGAAGATGATCTTATAGTCACTTACAGCACTGAAAGCAGTAGGGCTATACCCTGTGGACTACCAAAAATAAAAAGGGCTGTCCCAAAAGAAACATTTGTGAATCACGCCGGTCCATAGGACACCTTTGGACGAAGACGGAATCCCGATAGCTATCGGGATTGACTTTCAATTTATGATTTCTTACCGCCTTACCGTCTTACCGGCAGATTTATTCCTTTGGAAACAGCCACTTCGATTTACAATTAAAAAAGAAATCTTATTTCATATTCCGTATTGCATTCATCGCTATGTCATGCCGTGATTTCAATACATTGGAAATGCTGTTGTACTTTCCACCAAGAGCCGTTATTGATTCCTGCAATGACTTGAAGCGGGAATTCATCGCCGTCATTTTCCGGCTTACCTCATGCAAGGCTGTTTCTTTATCCATGTATTCCATATTGGACAATGTCTCCTGCAGTTCGTTTGCTGTCAGTCGCTGGTTCTTAATATTACTACGACTGGTATTCACCAGTTTTTGCTCAGTGGAAGCATCAGCATTCAACTGATCTTCCAGGTCATCTAATGTGGCGATAATATTTTTAATATTACTTCGACTGGTATTAACGGTTCGCTTCAGCGATTCGGGAGCCATCCATTTTACCGGGCCGGTATTGGACATATTATTTTCCCCGCCGCTGTTATCAGCATCGTTATCAATAATACTTGATGATTTATTTGACCGGGATGAATTATGATCCTGTGACCTTGTTGTATTACCTCCTTTGACAGTCCCATCCCAACCTTTGCGGGCAACATCTCCAGTCTCTTCTTCATTATCCTGATCATCTGTAATAATACTTCCTGATTTATTCGACCGGGAAGAATTATGATCCTGTGATTTTGTTGTATTACCTCCTTTCACAGTCCCATCCCAGCCTTTGCGGGCAACATTATCATTATCTCCTTCATTTTCCTGATCATCGACAGCAATACTTGATGATTTGTTAGATCTGGAAGAATTATAATCCTGCGCTTTTGTTTTATTCCCTCCTTTAACTGTTCCATCCCAGCCTTTGCGGG
>JANOCH010000484.1:0-2317 GCA_031412015.1 Chitinophagaceae bacterium | reverse complement strand
AACATTCCCATTGCACCAGGTCAACCAAATGTGTCATTACATCCACAATGCCTTCGCCCTGCTGCGATACATCCATAAACCAGGCGGGTCTTGTCAGTACACTGCCTGAAACATATTTATAAAAATGATGCACACTTTCTTTCGTGATAGCAGGATTATCCGGTGTTCCTTTTTCGAGTTCACCAAATATTTCCGGTATCATCGATAGTTCACGTTGCAGCGCCGTTGTTATCTCGAAACGTTCAGTCATGATATCATAAAGCATCAGGTTCTTTTGCCTGGCTGTTTCAAATGCTTTTTTCAACGTTTCAAAACCGGCACTATTGATCACCATCGGTTTATCCGCCAATACATTGAGCCCGGCTTCCAGCGAACGGATGATGTATTCTGTTTTCTTTTGATTATTACCTGACAGCATTACGGTATTACCTTTTTTACCCGCCAGCATCTTTTCGAAGTAATCATTTCCCGTATATACTTCTTCTTTCCAGCGTGTTGGATCCTCTGCCCTGGTATTAAAGGCTTCGATACGGCCAAGATGCAACTGAAGATCATTTCCTTCCGGTGCATATACCTGCACCACGGAATCGATATCAGGATACATGGTTTTCTGAACGAGTGCCGCATGAAAATGACCCGGGTCCAATGTTATTAGTTGAATGGCCTTGTCCTCTTTTTTTTCACCCGGCTGGCATGACATCACCGATACAATTGAAATAAACAAAAGTGATTTCTTCATGAATAGTTATGCTTTGATGTTATAGGGTGAACGTTGTGGCCTGTAAAGCATCTTATTGGCTTCGTCATCATTATTAAATTTTTCTTTCGCCGGATCCCAATATACTTTCCGGTCAAGCTTCATCGCGATATGATGAACCAGGCAAGCCGAGCAGGAACGATGCGCCTCTTCGACAGGAGCGATCGGTTCCGTATTATCTCTTATCGCTTCCAGCCAGTTGCCATGGTGTTGTTTGCTGACTTTAAAATGGAACTCATTTTCACCAATGACCGATGTAAGAACTTTTGGGTCGCTGGCATCTATTTTTTTTGCCTGCTCTCCTTTGACACCCGGATCGCTACTGGTTGCCTGGTAATCGCCCCTCGAAACAAATATCCATCCATCCGTGCCTTCAAATTTAATTCCGTTGGGCAGTTCATTACTTACTACCATCTTCACACCATTCGCATACAGGGCTTCCGTTTTAAAAATGCCGTGTACGTCCCACAAACCATTTTTTGGAAAGTCGGCATGTCCCCATATTTCCACCGGTCCCGATCTTTCCATGCCCATTCCCCAATGCGCCGAATCGATATGATGCGATCCCCATCCGGTGATCATACCGGCGCCGAACTGTTCGCAGCGTAACCAACCGGGGCGATCATAACCCTTTTGCGGATGCACTCTTTTTTCTGTGTAATAGACTTCAGGTGTTGATCCAAGCCACATATCATAATTAAGATTTTTTGGAATGGGCATCTCGGGTTCCACCTCTCCCGAAGGATCACCGGGCAAACCAACATAAACTGTTTTTAACTGGCCGATCCTTCCATTGCGAACCAATTCCGCGACATATCGAAACTGTTCTGTTGAACGTTGCTGGCTGCCGATCTGGAATTTTATTTTGCTTTTCTGTACTATATCACTTACTATTCTTCCTTCAGCAATTGTCAATGATGCGGGTTTTTGCATATAAATATGTTTGCCCGCTTTCGCGGCCATAACGGCGATCATCGCATGTGTATGATCGGGTGTGCTGATCAGTACGGCATCGATATCTTTATTCTGTAAGAGTTCGCGGTGATCATGATACACTTTTACAGCATCATAGGGTTTGCCATCTCTCTTTGTATAATAGCTATTCACCAATATCTTTCCTTCTTCCGCCCTGTTAGTATCCACGTCACAAACCGCCACTACCTGTGCAAAATCATGACGCCATACACCGGGAAGATCATGTCCCCTTGAGATACGGCCCGTACCAATGGCGCCGATATTGATTCGGTTGCTTGGTGCATTCTTTCCAAATACACTGGCCGGAACAATAGATGGAAAACTCAACGCGATTGAAGTACCCAATGCTGTCTTCGCGGAGTTGCTGAGAAAATCCCTGCGGCTGATCGTTGATTTTTTCTTTTTCATATTGGCAATACTTTATGAGCAATTTTCTTAGTATATCCCTAAAGGTCGCAGTAACGGGAGATGAAAACAAAATGACGGGGATAAAAAAAGCATTTTCATTTTCTTATTTGTAAGCTGATATAGTTTGTATCGATCCGTCATCGTTGTATTTCAATTCTGTTACTTTCACATTACGCA
>JANOCH010000483.1:0-4935 GCA_031412015.1 Chitinophagaceae bacterium | reverse complement strand
GGCCAATATTTATCCGCCAATGCCAGGTTTCCCTGTACGTCTTTGTTCCACCCATTCACCGCTCTTTGGTTATGCTGAATAACGAGACGGTTATTTACAATTGAAAATGTATTGACATCAATGGGTGCTACACGGCCGAGTGAAACAGCATAGGCACACCAGCCCCCAAACTGTGGTTTGTATTTTCCGGGTTCAGCTTTGAAAAGATCAAGATGTTCTTGTGAAGCGAAATAATAGATGGCTTTATCGTAAGTAAACTGAAATTTTGCATCTCCTTTTACCGGTTTGTTATCGGTAAAAAAAGCCACCGCATCATAACCATCCAAAATAACGCCTTCAGCATTGGTATTATTAAATGCCTTACCATCCAGGTGCTGGGCCTTTGCACCTATTACGGTGATTAGCATACATAAAAATGTAAAACCAGCGAATACATATTTAAAAAGCCTGTATTCATGGGCTTTATTTTTTTCTATCTGCTCAACTTTAAGAGCCTTCACTTTTGTTTCCATTTTTTTGTTTTTGTGAGAACAAAGAAACCAAGGATCAATACTGAACGCTGTCCGCTGCTTTACAAACGAGAAGGCATAAGAATGAAAAAGCCCGGCAGATGTCGGGCTTCTTACAAAACTTAGTGAGGCCTAAAAGTTAAAATGGAAATTTCTCCGCGGATAAATCAATTTAGTTCCGTTTGACCAATTGTTGACTCCCTGATGATCAAGCCGGCTTCCATATTTACCTGTACCGGTTTATTGTTCACCCCGATATGATCCAATAGTATCTTAATGGCGGCTTGTCCCATTTCCTGCAACGGCTGTTTTATATAAGTAAGCGGGGCGTAGAAGAGATCCAAGGCTTCCGATTCATCAAAACTTATGACGGCCAGTTGGTCAGGAACTTTAATATCAATTGAATTGAGCCATTTCAATCCCCAGGCAGCAATGGTATTAGAACTGAACAACAACGCATCGATGGGTTGCGGGCCATTGACCAATTCATTGATCGCTTTTTCAATACATCTCTTGGTATTATTTGGCCTTAATTCTTTTAACCAATTTGTTTTAAAGGGAATTTTATTTTCTTTCATGGCGGATAGGTAGCCCCTGGTTCTTTCATTCAGGTTAAAGATGGATGATTCATAGGTAATCATTCCAATTCTTTTGCGTCCAATGTCTATAAAATGTTGCACCGCGGTATAAGCCGCTTTATAATTATCAATGGCAACGAAATTGGTCTCGATTCCGGGAAAGTAACGGTCAATCAATACAAAGGGGATATCCTGTTCAACCAGGTAATTTATTTGTGCTTCGGAATTTTGCGGTGGGGCGATGATGAGACCATCAACTTGCCTGTTCACCAATGTTTCGATTAGCTTTTCCGATTTATTTGGATTTTCATCCGAGCTCCCAAAGATGACCGTATAGTTATTCTTATCAGCTTCATCTTCGATAATGCGGGCAAGACTGGAAAAAAATGGATTGGAAATATCGGCGACGATCAGGCCGATGGTGAAGGTTTTGTTGGTCTTAAGACTTTTGGCTACCTGGTTGGTACGATAATTCAACCGCTTCGCGGTATCTTTTATTCTTTGCGCTACATCTTTGTTGATCCTGCCCTCCTTCTGGTTGTTCAACACATAAGAAACGAGGGCAGTGGAGACCCCTACCTGGTTGGCTATATCTTTTAAAGAAATTTTCTTCATCATGGCTGGCTATTGCTTAATCGATATTTATTATACTTCGAAGGATGTTTAATCGTATAAACATAAACGAGGCCCTCGTCAAAATGTGGCTGACGGGGACAACCTCATACACTTCAAAGCTCGGTCAAAATTAATAGTAAAATGTTGTAAAATAGCAAATTACAACATTTTATAGCATTTGTTTAATCGTTTAAACAAAATAGGCTACATTTGCTGTCGTATTCCTTGTGACAACTTAAACCCTGAAACTATGTACACGTCAAAAAATATAGGCCTGATAGAATGTGGTAGAAAAGGAAAAAAATTTAAACTAGATTCTACCAGCAGAGTAAATGGCTTCCAACTTAAAAAAGTTCTTGTTAGAAATATATCCGCAGATTCAGCCCGCTCTCAATACCCGATGGCTGAAATAGTGGACCATGAACATTCAATTATTCATGATAATGCCATTGACCTGGTCATTGTATCAGCCCCGGAAAATTCAGATCTTGGATTGGTGGCCGAAGCACTGGGCGCCGGTAAACAAGTAAGGGTGGTTTAGGACTGCAGCAGACCCCTTATTATTTTCTTTATTCTTGCCACAACAATATTGATCGTACTACACGAAAACTACTTCTTTGTGTAATCAATATATGATTGCCTGTTCGTAAAAGTGGGCTGCTATTTTATAAGCATGCCGATAACCCTTAAACCTAAAAATTATGAACAACAAAAAAAATGTGACAGCTACAAAAAGCATAGCGATAGTAGCTACAGATAATAAAAGAACAGACCTGATCGAATGGTCGTATTTCAATAAAGAGCTATTAACACAGCACCAGTTGACAGCTTGTGGTGAAACAGCTGTGATCGTGGAAGGAACTTTGCATTCCGAAATCAATAAATTATTTACCGCTGACACCGGTGGCTACCAAGAATTAGCCAAACTGATCGAAAATGGCAAGATCGACATGCTGTTCTTCTTTGCAGAACCAACCGCCTCTGTTGAAAAAGATCTTGACTTAAAAAATCTATTGGTTGTCGCGGCAAAACACAATGTCGTTGTTGCCAGTAATAAGGTCACAACAGCGATGGTAATGGCTTCTGAATTTCCGGATAACGGTCAGCCGGTAAAACAAAGAAACAACCCTGGATTTTTAAAGCAAACCGTTTCGTACTTAACCCATTTGTTCTTTAAGCCTTCGCTTACCACTGTATAAAATATAAAACCCGCTGCTGTTCCAGTCTGTTCAAAAAAGATGAGTTCGTCTCCTTCTTGAGCGACCTCATCTTTTAATTGAAAGCTATTTTCAAAAAGTAAAATCAAATTCAGAGAATAAAAGAGATATGTAACATCAAACTGCTATAGTAATAGTTAGCATATTCACTTTCTAATTAAACCAGCTGGCCACTATTATGGAAAAGACCCATCGCCTTAGGAAACAATAAATTGTTCTCTAAATGCACATGCTGATGCAGGTCTGTTTCAAAAGCCTGCAATGCTGCGTAACATAACCGGTAGGTGGTACAGGTATCAGCAGGTAGATTGTAATTACTGGTCAACTCCCGAATTTCCGCCAGGGCAGCGCCTGCATGATCATGTTCCTCTTCCATCATAAATATGGGTGACTGCAGGAAAGAAATGCTCAATTTGATTTTATCCGGTTCGTTGCTTTGCTTTTCGGCTTCTTTTATTCGTGGAAACAGTATCTTTTCTTCTTTCTGCATGTGCTCGTCCATTTCGTCCTTTACTGCAGCAAATATTTCAGCTACCTTTCTCATTTCAGGATGGCGGTCTCCATGCTTGGAGACAACCCGTTCGAGGTATGACTGGATCTGAGGCATCTCCTGTTTTACATAGTTATGATGAGTGGCAACGATATAATCCACCAGCTGTGAAAGAGACAATAAGTCGTAGTTAAGATGAACGGAATATCTATCCGGCTTCACCGTGTTATCCAATGCAGCGATCAATTCGTCTGCTGATAGCAGGCCCTCCGCACAAGCCTGCTGCAAAGACCGCTTGCCCTTACAGCAAAAATCAAGATGATACTTTTCAAATACAGAAGCCGCGCGGTGATCTTCATTCACTATTTGTGCAAGGGTTTTTGTCTTTAATTCATTCATGTTATCAATTTTTTATCTATTAATTTTTTTTACAGATCTTTTCTTTTAAATGCTTTTATCGCTAACCACAAGGGCACGGCCATCCATATAAACATAATGCCCATGGTGTATAGCATGCCTGACAAGCTTCCAAAAAAATCTTTATAAAGGGCGCCGGTGTATCCCATTAAAGCGCTAACATCCATTTTCAGCATAATGAAAATACGGCCAAGGTCGATAGGGTTGAGTGACGAAAGAAGGAGGGTTAGTTTTTCAAGCGGGTAATCACTGAATGCAAAAAGTATCAATAGGATCAGGCCGTCAAAGATCAGGGCGAAATAAAACCAAAGCAATAAAGCGGCCCCGATGCCTCGGGCTTTATCCCTCGATTTTACCGATGCAAAGAAGGCAATCGAGCTGAATATCATGGTCAGAGCGCTGCCGGTAAAAAGCATAGCGATACCGGTTTCATCAAAAGAATAAACCAATACAGGAATACCCGCTCCAATGAGAAAAGAGGCTAATAAAGATAAACTCACCCCGCTATATTCGCTTAACAATATTTTCGTCCGGCTCATCGGTTGAGATAACATAAGTTCGATAAATTCATACGAATTGTAATAATGAATGGTAGCGAAAATTAAACTGATCAGCGGTATAACGATCAACACGATATTTAGAAGACTAAGCATGGCCTTACTGCTATTCTCCTCCATATTGAACAGGCTCATGGAAATAAGGAAAAGAAATATTGTATACCCTATTACTACCTTGCTCCTGAAAATATCATACAATACGTATCGTGAAAGCTTCAACATAAAAAATTATTTTATCAATTTTTCCTTTTTCAGGGCCAATGCATCGTCACTTCGCAGAATATTTAATTTTTCACTTTTCATGATCCTTGCGATAGCTTTACCCAGCCGGGTTTCGCCCGTTTCATCCTGCAGGGTCTGCATATCTTTTAAAAACTGCATTTTTCCTTCCTGCAAATACATGATATGTGTAGTAAGATCATCAAGATCACTTAAAATATGCGAGGTGATCAGTATTAACTTGCTCTTGTTTTTTTCCCCAATGATCTTTTCTTTCAGGATTTCAGAGGACAAAGGGTCAAGCCCTGCAGTAGGCTCGTCCAGGATCAAAAC
>JANOCH010000482.1:0-4051 GCA_031412015.1 Chitinophagaceae bacterium | reverse complement strand
TCATTAATAATGATTTTGTTTTAACAGCGCCTGTTACCGCTACATTGATACGGGTGGAAAAAGCGGAGAATGCCTTTGCACAATTGTTGGAAATGTACAACCAGGTAAAGCTGAATAAAAAGGGTATTTCAAAATTGTCTTTTATTGCTGACAGCGCTAAAGTGGGAACCGATATTTATGCCGGGGAATTTTCTTTCGTCGGAGAAAATGCAAGTATTGGTAACAATGTAAAAATATATCCGCAGGTCTATATTGGCGACAATGCGGTGATCGGTGATAATACGACGCTGTTTGCCGGTGTAAAAATCTATTCTGAAACGGTGATTGGTAAAAACTGTATCATTCATTCAGGAACTGTAATCGGCAGTGATGGGTTTCGGTTTAATCCTGAAAATGATCACAAAAAAGTACCGCAGATCGGAAACGTGATTATTGAAGATGATGTAGAGATCGGCGCTAACTGTGCTATTGACAGAGCCACTCTGGGTTCAACTATTTTACGCAAAGGAGTAAAATTTGATAACCTTATTCATATTGCTCATAATGTCGAAATTGGAGAAAATACCTACTATGCCGCACATGGTGTAGTGGCGGGCTCTACAAAAATCGGAAAGAATTGTATGTTCAGCGGGCAAGTAGGGATTGTAGGGCATTTAAACATTGCTGATAATACCATCATCACGGCGCAGTCAGGTATTTCAAAAAGCATCACCAAACCCGGCGAAGTATATATGGGTTCACCTGCCTTTGACGCCAATAAATACAGGAAAGCTTATATCCATTTCCGTAATCTTGATTCAATAGTACAACGGATAGATAAAATAGAAAAATTGCAAAAGAATAGTGGGGTTAAAGAAAATTAGTCCCAATTATTAGCTTGATTTTATCCGCAATTGACAGGCCCAGCGCTGCTTTATTCCAGTAATACGCAAATCTTTACTCCAACACCAATCGGGTTTTAGCTACCCTGATTTTTTTCAGCGCATTGAAAAATTATATCCTACTCCAACCAAAACCAGGTGAGCAAAATTCTCATCACGATATTCAGTTTTCAGCATTATACCCTTGTAAATATCTGCTTCAATACCGGCACCATATAAAAGCGCGACGCCAAAATTGTTTTGCAAGCCCTTGTCAATTTGAGAAGTCCCCGATTGATCTGTCACTTTTAAATAACTAATATTGGCGCCAACAAAGACATAGGGTCTTATTCTTTTGTTTAAAATATTTTGTTGCAATTGAAATGGAACTGTAATCAATGAATATGTCTTTTCAATTACTTCATTCCATGGCCATTGACCCCTTTTTATCAGGTTTTTATAATTAAAGTAACTAATACCGGTATTCAAAGACGTACTGCGGCTTATTTTTGGAAAATAGGTCCTGAAAATTCCCTGGAAATAAAATTCATTTCTATCACGGTTCTTATACATGCCGCCCACACTTGCAATTATAAAATGAACGGGTTTCTTTTTAACACTTATGATTTGATTTTCGGACCTGGAGAAGCTGTTATATTCTTTGATAACGCCGATAAACTCTTTCTCATTAAATGAAATGTTTTCTATTTTTTCTTTAGAAATAGTTGAACCTGAAACAGCCTGGAGTAAGCGTGCTTTAAAATAATAATACGTTAATTCTGTGGACATCTGGCTTTTATCCATCTTGTCTTTTTGTAAAACATAAGAGTTGTCGCCATTTGTTACAATATAAATAATATCCGAGTTATAGTGAATCTTGTATAGGGAGGCCTTACCTCTTACGATTAATTTACCCAGGACAGAAATCTCATGAGTCATGTACTCCCCGCGGAAAAAAACTAAATCACAAATTTCACCGTCTTCCAGGCTGTAGCTTTTAATTCGGGATGTGTCATACATTTGCTCCTTCTTATCTTCCGGATTGTCCTTGAAGTAGATTTCAAAATTCACCTGGGCCATCTCATTGTCTTTAATATAACCATTGATGAATTGACCGTTCTTCAATTCTATACGTCCTTTGATATAGGAATCTTTTAATTGGGCATGAGCCGAACCGGAAATAATAAATACCATTAAAAAAAGAAAATGCACATAGTTTTTCATATAATAAATCGTTTATTGGCATTGATTCACCTTCCTGTTTTGTATATCGGGTGATGATTAAATTTAATTCAACTCAAAATTCTTTTAAATATATAGCCAATAACTCAATATTTCCAATCGTCATTCGCTTATCTAGACGCCTGGCAAAAACATGAGTATAATTTTGATAGAGGTAAGTATTTACTCTTAAGGAATTAAGAATATTACTTTCTCCATCATTGCCGGGGCTCTGATATAAGTTTTGTAAACGTATTGTTTAGCTTATTTCGACAGCATAGCTATACTCCTGGCGGCAATAAATCCACTCGTCCAGGCATGCTGGAAATTAAATCCACCGGTAATACCATCCACATTCAATATTTCACCAGCAAAAAAAAGATTCGGTAGTTTCTTACTCATCAGGGTATTGGCATCAACTTCATTCAGGTTAATTCCTCCTGCCGTTACAAATTCTTCCTTAAAGGTTGTCTTTCCTTTGATAGTAAATTCACCCGCAGACAAATTCCTGATGAGTTTATTTTGCTCTTTTGCAGACAGGTCGGCCCATCGCTTTTCTTTATTCACTTCTGAATGCTCCAATAAAAATTCCCACAACCGTTGAGGCAAACCAAAAGAATTTCTATTAATTATTTTTTGTGTAGCATTATCAAATCGCAAAGATTGAAATACCAATTGCAGACTTTGCTCATTATACTCCGGCAGCCAATTTATGACAATGGAAAATTGCCAATTGCCTATTGCCAGTTGCCTTGCACCCCATGCACTCAATTTCAACACGGCCGGTCCGCTAAATCCCCAATGAGTGATGAGTAAAGGGCCTTCCTGTTCCAGCCTGGTACCGATGACCTTTACCCTGGCATTTTCAACACTTACTCCCATCAGTTTGGTAATAGGATGCTCCGGTATATTAAATGTAAACAATGACGGAACCGGATCTTCAATAGTATGTCCCAATTCCCTTAACCAGTCAAACATGGATGATTTGGGATAGCCTCCGCAGGCAATGCAGACGAAGTCGGAAGTCAGCTCCCGATAACTATCGGGACGGGAGTCTGATAGCTTAACACTGAATTTGCCGCTATCATACTTCAGACTTCTGACTTCAGCATTTAAAAGAATTTTTACTCCATATTTATTTGCCTCCGTCATCAAACAATCAATAATAGTTTGTGAAGAGTTCGTCACCGGAAACATTCTTCCATCATCTTCCGTTTTTAGCTTCACGCCTCTTTCCTCAAACCATTGAATAGTATCGGTCGTAAAAAACTGGTGAAAGGTTTTTTTGACAAAATTCCCACCGCGGGGATATTTTTTGCTCATCTCAGCAATATCAAAGCAGGCGTGGGTTGTATTGCATCTTCCGCCTCCGCTTACTTTTACTTTGGATAAAAGCCTTCCGGTTTTCTCCAGTAGGGTCACCTGCAATTGCGGGTTCATTCTTGCGGCATTGATGGCGCAAAAAAAACCAGCGGCACCTCCCCCGATTACCAATAGTTGCTGTGACATTTTTATTTTCCGCAAAGAAAGCTGAAATTTTATTAAGTTCGTTGGGCAACCAACACACTGCCTCGATGGCGCAACCACTCATTAAAAAGCAATTAAAGTATCTTCCGGTCATGCCTTATGAAAAGGTGCGTGACTTCATTCAAACAGGGCATATATTTTTCAGTTCGGGCAGTTATTTGTTTTCAGGCGCCATTCAACACCTTACCAAAAGCGTCTGGAGTCATGTCGCCATTGTTTACAAAGACGTTCAGCTGGGTCGTGTTATGGTACTGGAAGCAGAACCGCGCATTGGTATAAGACTGATCCCATTGTCCAATTACCTCAGGAATTATAAAGGCAAGAACAGGCCTTACAAGGGACAGGTGGTTATCGCCAAACTCAATTTTGAGCTGGAGTTACCTAAATTGAACCGTGCGATCAGTTTTGGCTTAGATGAATTGACAAGACCTTATGATAACTGG
>JANOCH010000481.1:0-1689 GCA_031412015.1 Chitinophagaceae bacterium | reverse complement strand
TTTTTGTGAATAAATGGATGGAAATGTGTGGCCATTCACACCAGGCTATTTTCCCAATTCAAACTCATAACTGTTGCATAACTGCTCCAGCACATCCTTAAAACCATAAGCCACACTGCCCGCAAAATTTACCGGCAGGGTCCATGTTTCTTTATACTTGCATAAATGGGTAAAGAAAAAATCATTCAAACAATCTTCAATGATATTTTCAATCATATAATGCCCCCTGTTCTCCGCTAAAAACATAACAAAACTGGCAAGGTAGCGGTTGGGCAATGGTTTTTTATACACGTTTTCCAATATCTCCGAAGCATTGGTAAGATAAGTAACATCGAACCTTCCTTTCAGCTCATCATCAAATGTACTGTACAAATAATACTGCAACACTTTTTTACCCAGGTATGCGCCACTACCCTCGTCACCCAATACATAGCCAAGGCCGGGGCTGTTCTTTAAAATTCGTTTGCCATTATAGTAACAAGAATTGGAACCCGTGCCTAAAATACAGGCAATACCTTTGTCATTTCCGCACAAAGCCCTGGCTGCCGCCAGCAGATCATGATTGACATCTATAACAGAATCAGGGAAAACCTGTTTGATCGCCCTTTTTACCAGTTTAGCATTATTGGGATTGGCGCAACCTGTACCGTAGAAGTGAACTTCATCGATCTCAACATCTTTCAATTTAGGCTTTAGTTCCTTTAACAGTAAAGCGCTGATCTGTTCTTTATTTAGAAAATAGGGACTGATGCCCTGTGTAAGAAATGTTTTTCGCTTCCCATTCCCAATTAAACTCCATTCAGCTTTAGTGGCGCCGCTATCGGCTATCAATTTTACAGAAGGCATATAAAGATTTGTTGAAAAGGATGAACGAAAACAACATTCCGTTCAAATCCAGTATTTTGCGCCAAATTAATGTAAAGTTAGATGATGGGAAATAAAAAACTGCAAGTCTGGTTACCGCTCATTTTTGCATTGGTGCTGATCGTAGGAATGTTTTTCGGATTTAAAATGGGAAATAATGGAAGCAGCAAAGGGTTTCTGAAAACGACAAAAACAAATTCCCTTCAGGAGGCTCTTGAGCTGATCCGCCTGAAATACGTTGACAAAGTAAATCTCGATTCCATACAGTCCGGCGCTGTCAAACAGATGATGAGTGAACTGGATCCGCATTCCGTTTATTTTCCACCAGTTGAATTAAAAGAAGCCAATGAAGACCTGGCCGGTAATTTCGACGGAATCGGTGTAGAATTCAATGTTTTTAATGACACGGTGAATATTGTATACGTTATTCCCGCTGGCCCCAGTGACAAAGCAGGTTTGCAGATCGGTGATAAATTGATCAAAGTAAACGACTCATCCTTGCTATTGAAAGATATCACTACGGCTAGGATAAAAGAGTTTATCCGCGGCGAAAGAGGATCAACGGCAAGGATACAAATACTAAGAAATGATCAACTAAAGACGGTAAATGTAGTAAGAGGAAGTATCCCCGTGTCGGCAGTTGATGCGTCGTATATGATCGATAAAACCACCGGCTATATCAAGCTTAATAAATTCACCGGGAACAGTTACGAGGAATTTATGGCAGCGCTTGAAAGCCTGAAGAAGCAGGGATTGCAGGAACTCATTTATGATCTCAGAAACAATGGTGGTGGTTATATGAATGAAGCGATTGATATGGCCGAT
>JANOCH010000480.1:0-3348 GCA_031412015.1 Chitinophagaceae bacterium | reverse complement strand
GACCCGTGGTATGGCCAGATTTTTCCGAAAGCAGGAAAATAGCCATATCGGCAATTTCAGCTGGCTTCGTCATTCTGTTCTGAAATGGAATCTTGGCAGTAATTGCGGCAAGTTTTTCTTCTGGATTACTAAAATTACTAACCCAGGAAGCATACATAGGTGTAAAACATTCCGATACTACGATCGCGTTAACTCTTATATTATACTTCAACAATTCAACCGCCCATTCACGCGTCAACGCATTTCTGCCGCCATTAGCCGCCGCATATGCCGACGTTCCTCCCTGGCCGGTTTCAGCAGTTTTTGATGTGATATTAATAATCGCCGCGTTCTTAGCTTTTTTAAGCTCTGGCAAGGCGTAGTGGGCGATAAGGTAATAATGAACCAGGTTTTTATGCATGGATGACATAAAGCCTTCATAACTCCCATTCTCCAGGCTTACACCATCATTTACACCCGCATTATTTACCACCCCGTCAATTCTTCCCAGGTCCTTTATTAAGCTCGCTACTGCCTTCTCACACTCAACAGGGTTTGATAACTCCACGCGGTAATGGTAACCATTACCTCCGTTACTTTTTATTTTTTCAATTGTTTCTTCATTTTCTTTTGCGTTCCTTCCGAAAATTACCGGGATTGCTCCTTCTTCAGCCAGACCTGTGGATATTGCTTCGCCAATTCCTTTTGCTCCTCCTGTAACAATAATAACTTTGTTTTGAAGTTGTAAATTCATAATAAGAAAATTTATTGAAGTTGATAAAAATTTATAGCGTTTTCACCAAAGAATAATTGCTGTTCATTAGCCGAAAAAGAAGAAAAGTAATCGGTCACTATTTTCAATACATCCCCGTAGGAAGCAGCAACCAGGCACATTGGCCAATCTGAACCAAACATCACTCTTTTGGCACCAAAAGCATTTAGAATAACGTCCATATAAATATTGAAATCATCCGGCTTCCAATCCTTCCAGCCTGCTTCGGTGACCATTCCGGATATTTTACAGCAAACATTTGGGTATGACGCAATAAGACGAATACCTGTTTCCCATTCAACTATATTTTTATTTTTAATTTCAGGCTTGGCGAGATGATCAATCACAAATCGCTGCCGGGGGAATTTCTTAACGAGTTTTTCAGCCGCTTCCAAATGTTTGGGGTAAATCAGTATATCGTAGGTATAGTCAAATTCCCTTAAAATTGATATACCGTTAAGAAATGCTGGCTGCAACATAAAACCAGGTTCCTCTGTTTGCAATACATGCCGAAACCCTTTTAACGTTGAATATTTCTGGTAACTTTCAAGTCTACTCCGGATATTCTTATCGCGCAAATTGACCCAACCTACAACCCCTTTAACAAAGTCATTAGTTTCGGCAATTTTTAAAAGAGTCAGGGTTTCTTCTTCGCTTTGAGTTACCTGTACAAGAACAGTTCCATCTATATTATTCAATTCCAGCAGAGGCTTTAAGTCAACGGGCAAAAAATTCTTTTTAATGAGGTACATTTCCTCTGTCATCCAGCTATGTTCAAAATCATCGTAAATCCAGAAATGCTGGTGGGCATCAATTCGACGCATAGACTAAAAGTTTATTTTTTTAACTGCATCCTTTTTGCAGGATCAGGTCCATCCGAAAAACAAGAACTACAAAAACAAAAAGGCCGGGTATTTACATTAACTGAATATTGTCATCTCTGTTACCCGACATCTTTTGAATAATATTATTTCAACAAATAATGATAGCACGAAGAAAAAAGAAGCAAATCTGGTTTAAATGAAAATTCTACCCGGTATCACTATATTAGCACCTATCTTCTAAACTTTCCCTGATTTGAGGTCCACCTCTTCTATTGTTCACGTAATCAGGACAAGAATATCTCTGTTAAACTTTATAGATCCGATCATTTTCATCCCGGTAGCGATTAACGCAATTTGATGGTACCAATTCCCTATACAAAAATGTATTTTTTTTAATTATTTGCTTTTACATGAAAACTCGATAATTCCCTGCCAGATAAGACTGTTGGAGCAGAGCCATTGACAACAAGATTATACGATCCATTATCTTCCAGGCCTTCAACTTTTATTTCAATATCATAGGGTTCGTGATACGGCCAGATCAAATCCTTAAACCAGTTTTCAAATTGGATGGTGAGTGTTCTTTTGTCCCATTGATAACTTTTCACAGTAACACCATTAACGCCAACCGAAAGTTTTTTTTCAACATTTATATACAGACCACCCAATTCACGCATCGCATCAGAAACTCCGGTAAGTCCGCCTATCTCGCACCAACTTCCACCTGTTCTCAACGGTGTTTGGGGAATGCCTTCATGATCGATGTTTTCCGGGCCTAGTCCTTCCGGAAAATTGGGATAACTGTAAATCTTGTTTTCGAAATTTTCCTTAAGGTTGGCCAATACCATGGAAGATCTTGCAAGGGCAACACTTCGCTCAATCAGATCCTGTCGCCCAAGTTCTTTTCCGTACCAGGCAAAAATACCTGGCAGCATAGCCTGGTGCCCATTGAGCCAGGCTGCATCGCCATTGTCCGTATCCGTCCCCCCGAAAGGATAGGCGGTATAAATAAAATGAGGATTCCAGACAGTTTGGTAAAGAGATAAATAATCGATGACTTGTTCACCCGCGTCCAGCCACTCCTTGTCACCGTTAGCACTATACAATGCAGCGAATCCTTCCGCCGCCCAGGACATTGAAACATTTCCGCGTGGATCCTGTCCGGTATAGAGATCTTTAAAGTTCATTGGTTTTACACCACATGAAAAATATACCTCGAAATCAAGCCATCGTTGTTTTGGCAAGATCTGCTTTTTCATAAAAGCCGCCATGCGTTCCGCCGCTTTCAGATATCTCTGATCTTTGGTAACGTTGTACAATTCAGAAAGAAACCAAATATGAACTCCTTGCTCTCCATTGAATTCCAAATACGGATTGGCTGCAAGTTCAGCGCTGAACCAGGAAGGAAGACAACCATTGGATTCAATATGATCAACAATGAAATCTCCATAACCCTTGACGAATGGAATAATCCGCTTATTGGATTCGCATAACCTGTAGTAGCGCAATAAGTGGGCACAGGTCTTGCTCATCGCCGTTGTCTGATAAGATTGACTCGTTTCCGAAAAATATCTTTCTACGCGGGATGAATCCATTTCTGCCGGTGGGTCCCAATGATTTCCCTGCCACCGTTTGGCAAAAGACCGATAGATAACGGGGAAAGCACCCTCCTTCTGAGGACTCAGCAGGATGAGATTTACAATGCGTCGCGATTTGTCAACAAGGCTGGAATCAGACGTGTGCTTCCCCCACCAATAAATTCCAACGGCATCA
>JANOCH010000479.1:0-4729 GCA_031412015.1 Chitinophagaceae bacterium | reverse complement strand
GGCCAACGCATTTTTTATGTGCAGGTAATGATCAACTATTTCTTTAAAGGAAGCCGCAGCGTTCGCATCTACGTTGGTGTAGGTTGCCGTTACGGTTTTCAAATCCGTATCGTCCGTTCTCATGGCATGCTGAACACTGTCCTTGTTCATATTGTTCATATCATGCCCGTCATGTTCTTTATTACTCCCGCTATTGTTACAGGCGGGAAATAAGATGGTGGTACTAATTAATGCACCGACGAATAAACTTTTCATTACTCATTAATTTTACGATGATTAATGCTGATGCGCATCGTGGTCTCCTTTCTTTTCCACTAAATCCATATTACATTTTGGACATTTGCCAGGTTTATCGCTTGTTACATCAGGATGCATGGAGCAGGTATATATTTTCATTACTTCCATCTTCATTTTCTCTTTTGGAGAAAGGGCCAGGGAAGTTCCGCATTTTGAGCACTTACCCGGCTTATCACTTGTTACATCAGGATGATCAGGGCAGGCATACACCATTTCCGTCTTTTTCAGCTCCATTCCGCATTTAGGGCATTTGCCAGCCTTGTCGGCAGCCACGTCCGGATGCATTGAACAAGTGTACATTCCCATCTCTTTCATTTTCATTTTTTCCTTAGGAGACAGAGCTAATTTGCTGCCACATACCGGGCAAGTCCCTGCCTTATCACTCTTTTCATCAGGGTGCATAGGGCAGGTATAGGTACCCATCTCTTTCATTTTCATCTTCTCTTTGGCCGATTTGGATTTTACCAGGTCCATGCCGCATTTTGAACACTGACCCGGCTTATCCATTACTACATCAGGATGCATTGGGCAAGTGTAGGTTACTTTTTCAGACATGTGTTTATGTGCTTTCATTTTTTTCGTTGCCGAATCCTGGGCAAAAACGCAAACAGACAGGATGGTTAAAGCTGCCATCATCAACATTTTAAACGGTTTCATATTTTTTTATTTTAGTGTGAAGGGAACAATTATAGGAAACAGGCAAACTGAAATGCCTATAGGCCGGCAACCGGATTGCCCGCCCTGCAGAATGGGTCAAATCTTAAATAAGGAAAACACAATTGCGGATGTACACCGCCGCACCAGTACTTCGGGGAGGGGCATGGCTGACAGGATTTTCTTCTGTCACAGAAACAAAATCAATGGAGGATATTTCTATAGAAGAGACCGGCAACGCTACAGCCAGAAGCTGAATCATTTGAAGGCCAGCCGCTGTAATTTTTTGGTCTGAGACGTTTTTTAGAAATTTATGCTCATCCCTGCAGCAACCATTATCTATTTCAAGGGTGTTCTCCATGCCACATCCCCCGCAGGTTTTAGACCTATTGTCTCCGAAACCCCAACCAGCCAGCTTACCCATGCAGTAATGTATATACAATGGGGCACCGGTAGAAGTGCTGATATACAATAATGCTACTATGGCTACGATGAGCTTTTTCATTCAATATAAAATATTCTTCGCAAGGCGATATAATAAAATCCTCAAACTATATACCAAGAAACAAACTACATGCTGCTAAATTAATGACAACGATCAGCCCCCGCCATGATTTCCATCTATTTCATAAAGTATCTTTAGAACCTTTATCTACAACAATCTTTTTTACGAATAAAAATGGCGTTGAAAACCCTACTAAAAAACTGCCCTATGTATTGTAAGGTTGTCATTACCATATTTTCTAAACCAAAAATAATTTTTTATTAGGCTCAAATTGTTACAGAATTATGTGAATTTGTTATATAATTTCCACGTTGGTCGTATCAAATACCTAGGATTGTGGTCTTTCAGGCTTCTTCTTCCTTAACGCATTCAAAAATGTCCGTTCAAAACTGATCAACCAACTGCTTTCAGTCATTCGCAGCATATCTCCCTTCAACTGGAAACGGTAACCAATATTCAATTTCGCATTGCTATTAAAAATAAGCTGAAAAGCTGGAGCCAGGTCAACATAATAAGCTTTCCGGTCAAGTGATTGCTGGGCTAATATTTCGGTATATATGTTCAGGTTGGTCTGTTTGTAGTCCGTATATTGAAAAGGCAACACTAAATACCCGGCCGATAACGAATAACTCATGACCTGGTAAATGCGGGAGGGGATATACAACACCTTATTATTTCTCGATTTATCCAACACCCGTGTATGACTTACCGTTCCTGATAGCGCCAGTTTGTTCCAAAGCTGTGTGGCGATAAGCCCCAACTGCACCCCAGTTTTATCTCCCTGCAAGCTTATTTCTTCAAAATGAAAAGGACTGCGGGTATAAGAAGCATCGGCAAATGCCGCCATCCTGAAATGGGAATGCAGTTCATCGAAAGAAAGAAACCGGTATTTCCCGTAGAGATATACCGACTCCCACCTGAAATTGTCGGTATGCATATCTGCGAATGTGCCCCCCACATGTACCATCCATTTTTTATTGATACCAAACATCAGCTCAGGGGTATATCGCTGCATGAAACGATTGACCGATCCCTGGTTCTTCCCAATAAAATTGCCGCTGAGTTTTGCACTTAATGAACGGGCCGGCATATTCGATGCGGGCTCCGTGTACACATATAGTTCCTGTCCTTTTGCGAGCAAGGTGCAAAAGAGAAACACAAATGGAATATTTTTTTTCATGATTAAAAATGGATCACTCCTGCAACAAATCCTTTATAGCCGTCTCCAGTTTTTTCTCTTCGGGGTCTACGACTACTACATCACCTTTTTTATTGATCAAAAAAGTAGTTGGTAATACCGAAATATTCCAGTTAACGGCAGATTGGGCGCCCCATGTTTTTGGATCGTTTACCTGCAACCAGGTGATCTTATCTTTCGCAATAGCTTTTACCCAATCACGTTTTTCATCATCCACTGATACACTGTATATTTCAAAGCCCTGGGCTTTATACTTATCATAGATCTTAACCAACTTCTTATTAGCCGCACGGCAGGGCATACACCAACTTGCCCAAAAATCCAATAACACCACTTTACCCTTTAAGGACGCCAGGGCAACAGAGTCGCCTTTTACATCAGGAAGCTTTATATGCAATCTCGGATCGGCAATATTGGCCTTCTCCTGGGCGCTGGAAACAAAACCGGCGAACAGCAGGGCAATTACAGGAATAAATTTTTTATATCTCATTATTAAATAACGTTTTTAAGGGCTTTATATTTTGTCGCCTGAGGGAAGGGTGGCCCGGCTTAAAACCACGCCACCCTTATTTATTCAGCCTCAGATCGTAACATGGTATACCCTTGCGTCTGCAGCGATACCGTCCTTTACACAACAGGATGCTGCTTTGCCGGTTTGCACACAGCTCATTTTACTGGCGCTGCTAAATTTCTTAAACTGTTTGGCAGTAAGAAAATTTTTATCTACTACCATAATTGTTTGCTCACCGTTCAGCACCTGCTCACTGACATTCAAAAAGTGAAATACTTCCTTGCCAATCTCAATGTGCTTGTCATTTTCTTTTTTCACTTCCTGGAAATTGCCTGTCATCTTCAGGTTGCCCACAGAAAAACCCGCATCTTCCACCGCCTTTCGCAATGCATCGATCTCAACTTCCTGTCCCTGCTTGAATACGATATTGAAGGCAGAGTTTTTGATATCAGATTTCACTGACTCAACAAAAGGTACCTGTAGTAAGGCCTTATTGATAGCATTACTGCACATCGCGCAGGTAAGGCCTGTAGCCTGGAGCGAAGCTTTGGTAAATTGGGCCTGCGAATACATAACACCCAATACCATCATCGCTATAAAAAATATTTTTTTCATTTTTATGTGTTTTTATAATGACTAATGCGAATGAGATGCTTTGCAGCAATCCTTTCCATCATGACCTTCCTTACTGCATTTACCATCCTTGCAGCAGTCCATCTTCGCATCATCTTTTTGGCAACAATCTTTGCCGCTATGCCCCGGCATAGTGCATTTACCATCCTTGCAGCAGTCCATCTTCGAGCCATCTTTTTTGCAACAGTCTTTGCCGTCATGACCGGGTTGGTTGCATTTACCATCTTTGCAGCAATCCATCTTTTGATCATCCGTAGAAGTAGCGGTACGATCGTATTGGCAGCAGCTATGCAACCTACCATAGGCCTCATCGGTAGTCTTTACATCCCGGGTATCATACCCGGCTGCCGCAACCGCCTGCTGGATTTTTGCGGCATTGGTAGACGAACTATTGTATTTAACGGTCAACACTTTTGCGTCAACATCCCAGTTGGCATCTTTTACACCGGCGCCTTTTGCAGCTTTCTCGATATTTGATTTGCACATACCGCAATTTCCTGATACAGGTATTGTTTCTGTTTTTGCTTTTTGCGCGAAAGAAAGGGAGGCAAAAGACATGAATAATGAAAGGAAAGAAAATATTTTAAGCGTTTGCATGATAATTAATTTGACATTTAAAATTGAGATACATGAAAGTTCAAGTACGAAGTATGAAGATTGTTCCCGGTTAAGAAGCACTCACTTCATACAGATGCTCTTACAAGATACAATACAACTTACGGTGGTGCATCATCCGCCAGGTATGAGCTGTCAACTATATGACATACTGACCCATTTGACTAAATGACGATCTCCAATCTCAAATTCTGAAAACGCTGTTTTGCAGGTAGGTATCCTGCACCGATAATAAAGGAGGTGAGTGATTTTGATAATGCCTGTTTAAGGGAGCATTATAAAAAGAAGCAATAATAAACGCAGATGTTTCATGACC
>JANOCH010000478.1:0-15827 GCA_031412015.1 Chitinophagaceae bacterium | reverse complement strand
GTTTTAAAAGGAAAGATAAATGCTGGTTTCAAGAGGAGCACCTTAAGAAACGCGCTGGTGGTTTCCCAGTTCAGCATATCGATCATTCTTATAGTAGGAACGATCATTGTTTACCGCCAGCTGAATTATATTCAAAACAAGAAACTTGGTTTTAATAAAGATCAGTTACTTACCGTCAACGGAACAGGAGCTCTGAGTAGCCCGGAAGCGTTTAAGACCGAGGTTTCGAAAATGACGGGTGTTAGCGGAGCGGCTTTCACCGGCTATTTGCCTGTTTCAGGTTCTTCAAGAAGTGATAACACCTATTCAAAGGAATCTGTAATGGATTCAAAGAACGGATTGAATATGCAGACATGGATGATTGACCCGGACTATATTAACGTGATGGGTATGGAGATGGTGAAGGGAAGAAATTTTTCAAGAGAATTCGGTACTGATTCCTCCGGTCTCATCATTAATGAAACCACTGCCCGGTTATTGGGATACGAGGATCCTGTTGGGAAAAAAATTTACACGTATTTCCAGGATCAGTTTTCTAACCGTCTTGTCTCATACGATGTTATTGGTGTAGTAAAGAATTTTCATTTTGAATCATTGAAGGAAACGATCGGGCCTCTATGTTTCCGCCTGGGCAACAGCACCCGGTCCACTTCTTTTAAAGTTAATACCAGCAATATAAAAAGCCTGATAGCCGGTATTGAAACGAAATGGAAGGCCATGGCGCCCGGGATGCCTTTTAGCTACCAATTTGTAGACGAATCCTTTGACAATATGTACCGCGACGAATTACGTACAGGTAAACTGGGTCTTGGCCTCGCTGTCATTGCCATATTAATTGCTTGTCTTGGTTTGTTTGGTTTGGCGGCCTACATGGCCGAGCAAAGAACCAAAGAGATCGGTGTTCGAAAAGTATTGGGTGCATCGGTGACCAATATTGTAACAATGCTATCCGGAAATTTTTTAAAGCTCGTCGTTCTTTCTTCTGTTATTGCTTTTCCCATTTCCTGGTGGGCGATGAATAAATGGCTGGAAGATTTTGCTTTCCGTATAAATATTGGCTGGTGGGTATTTGTAGCTGCGGGTTTATCTGCTGTCGTCATTGCATTGGCCACTATAAGTTTCCAGGCAATAAAAGCAGCCATCGTTAATCCTGTTAAGTCATTGCGAACCGAATAAATACAGAATATGATAAAGAACTATTTTAAAGTAGCCTGGCGCAACTTAGTAAAGAGTAAAGGATACAGCGCTATTAATATTGGTGGACTAGCTGTCGGCATGGCCGTGGCAATGCTCATTGGTCTTTGGGTATATGATGAGCTTTCATTTGACAAATACCATAAGAATCATGACCGCATCGCACAGGTGATGCAGCATGCGAATTTTAACGGCAAGGTGGAAACACAGACATCCAACCCTGCATTAATGGGGCCTGAGTTGCGGAATAAATACGGAGACAATTTTAAATATGTTGTCCAATCATCATGGACAGGCGGCCATTTACTTTCGGTGGGCGATAAACACATCACTAAAGTTGGAACCTTCTTTGAGCCGGACGCACCAGACATGCTTTCGCTTAAAATGCTGAAAGGAACAAGGGCCGGATTGAAGGACCCTTATTCCATCATACTTTCTGCTTCGGCTGCCGAATCCATCTTTGGTAAAGATGATCCCATTAATAAAGTAGTAAAACTGGACAGGAACGTGGATCTGAAGGTTACCGGTGTTTACGAAGATCTGCCGGATAACACCTCTTTCAGGGACACAAAGATCATGATGCCCTGGGAGCTATGGTTAATTCAGAATCCGTGGGCAAAAAATATGACTGAACCCTGGGGAAGTAATTTCTCCCAGACATTTGTACAGATCGCAGACAATGCAGATATGGCGAAGGTTTCTGCCAAAATCAAGAATACAAAATTGGACAATGTTGGAAAGGAAGAAAAAAAATATCAATGGGCCGTTTTCCTGCAACCCATGAGTAAATGGAATTTATACAATGAATTTAAAAATGGGATCAATAGCGGCGGAAATATCCAATATGTCTGGCTGTTTGGTATTATTGGCATATTTGTATTACTGCTCGCCTGTATCAATTTCATGAATCTTACCACGGCACGAAGTGAAAAACGGGCCAGGGAAGTCGGTATACGTAAAGCGATAGGTTCATTGCGCTGGCAGCTGATAAAACAATTTTTTGCAGAATCATATTTGGTGGTATTACTGGCCTTTGTGTTTTCCCTCATCCTGCTGGCGCTTTTACTTCCCATGTTCAATGAGGTGGCTGGAAAAAAGATCAGCATTCCATGGCAAAGCCCTGCGTTTTGGCTTTTCAACCTAGTATTCATTTTTATAACAGGATTGCTTTCCGGTAGTTATCCCGCTCTTTATCTTTCTTCTTTTCAACCATTGAAAGTTTTGAAAGGCACATTTCGTGTTGGTAAACTGGCATCTGTTCCCCGCAAAGTTTTGGTGGTAACGCAGTTTACGGTGTCGGTCATGCTGATCATCGGAACCGTTATTGTTTACCAGCAGATCCAGCATGCCAAGAACAGGCCAATCGGTTATACCCGTAATGGTTTGATCAATTTGGGTATGGAGCCTGAGATAAGAGAACATTACGAAGCTATAAGAAACGAGTTAAAAAGTTCAGGCTCCATTGAAGAAATGGCGGCATCCAACAGTCCTTTAACGGGAGTATGGAATACAAACGGAGGTTTTGAATGGGAAGGCAAAGACCCGAATATGGCGGTGGATTTTCCTAATAATACGGTGTCGTATGATTTCGGAAAAACGGTGCAATGGAAGATCAGGGAAGGCCGCGATTTCTCCAGGGAATTCGCCACCGATTCCGCGGCATTTATCATTAATGAATCGGCAGCTAAGTTTTTAGGTTTTCAAAACCCGGTGGGTAAAACACTGAAATGGAATGGAAACCCTTTTACCATCATTGGTATCGTTAGTGATATCATGCAGGAATCACCTTTTTATCCCATCCGGCCCACCCTATATCATACCGGCCAATATGATAATATGTTTAACCTGATCATGAAACTCAGTCCCAGCCAAAATGCAAAAAAATCATTAAGCAGCGTTGAACAGGTGTTAAAAAAATACACACCCAGTGTACCGTTTGATTACAAATTCGTAGATGAAGAATTCGGCAGCAAGTTCAGGGCGGAAGAACGCATAGGAAAACTCTCTTCTTATTTTGCCATCCTGGCTGTCCTTATTTCCTGTTTGGGTTTGTTTGGTATGGCGAGTTTCGTGGCGGAACAAAGAACCAAGGAGATCGGTATTCGAAAAGTGCTTGGCGCCAGCGTCACTAATTTATGGAGGATGCTTTCAACTGAGTTTGTTGTATTGGTGCTTCTTTCCTGCATCATAGCTGCACCGATCGCATGGTATTACCTGGACAGCTGGCTTACTAACTACGATTACAGGATCAAAATAACATGGCCGGTATTTGTACTGGCGGGGTTCGCGGCGCTGTTGATCACTTTGTTGACGGTAAGTTTCCAGGCTATTAAGGCGGCGATAGCGAACCCCGTAAAAAGTTTGAGAACAGAATAAAAGTATAGCGATGATAAAGAATTATTTGAAAGTAGCCTGGCGAAACCTTGCCAAGAACAAAGTTTTTTCGTTAATCAATATACTGGGGTTAACGATAGGGATCACGGTGTGCATGATGATCTTCCTGTTTATCATGAATGAATTCAGCTTTGATAAGTTTCATAAGCAGGGGAAAAATATTTATCGCGTCATGCGGGGCTATGATAAAACAAAAAATAAAGTGCCTTACCTGTCCGGTCCCTATGCCACGGCCCTGTTAAATGATTTTCCCGCCGGGATAAAAAAGGCTGTGCGGGTAATGACATCAAATGAGCTGATCTCTTTCGGTAATACTTCGTTTAATGAAAAAAAGGTTTATATCGCGGATCCTGATTTTTTTAGTTTGTTCTCGTTTCCATTAGTAAGAGGTAATGCTGCTTCTGTTTTGACAGAGCCTGGAAGTGTTGTGCTGACTGAAACGACAGCTAAAAAATATTTTGGCAGCATTGATAAGGCGATGGGTAAAGTGGTTGAAATGAATAAGCACCGCCAACTAAAAGTTACAGGTATTGCCAAGAACGTTCCTTCCAACTCACATTTAGATTTTGATTTGGTTATTCCTCTTTCAAATTATTACAATGAACCATGGTTTAGCGTGTGGATCAACAATAACAACTTTACCTATGTTGTGCTGGATGAAAAAACCAGTAGAGCTCACTTGGAAAAAAAATTTCCTGCATTCATGGAAAAATACATGGGTAAAGATATGGCCCGCATGGGAGCGCATTTTGAATTGGCGCTTACACCATTAACCGATATTTATTTTGAGCCTTCCTCATCCTTTGACAATGTAAGGCATGGCGATAAAAAGGTGGTGTATATTTTTCTCTCCGTAGCGATGTTTATTTTGCTGATCGCCTGTATTAATTTCATGAACCTTTCTACTATTCGTGCAGTAGAACGTTCAAAGGAAGTAGGACTCCGTAAAGTAATGGGCGCCTTGCGTAATCACCTCGTATGGCAATTTATTGGAGAATCCATTTTGCTAACCTTTATCGCCTGTTTGTTTTCTGTTGGTTTATTACAGTTACTGATGCCTTTATATAGCGGCTTGCTTGGCTATACATTGACTGTGTCGTGGAATGCTATGCCGATTTATTTATTCCTGGCGGGCGTCATATTAGTAGTTGGCTTTCTCGCAGGAAGCTATCCGGCTTTTTTCCTTTCGGTCTTTTCTCCCATACAGGCATTGAAAGGAAAATTGAGATTGGGTAAAGGAGGCGCTTTCTTCAGGCAGGCCCTGGTAGTAGTGCAGTTTAGTATTTCTGTTTTTTTGATTATCGGTACTATTATTATCATGAGCCAAATGAAGTATGTTAAAGAAAAAGAATTGGGCTACGATAAAGAGCACAGTATTATCATACCCATCGACAATGGTGATTTCTATGATAATAGACTCTCTTTTAAAAATAATTTACAAAGCAAAGCCAATATCGCATCGGTGTCAATGATGTCCGGCGAACCCGGAGGGTTTTTTGACCTGCACAGTTTTGAAGCCGAGGGTCAGCAGGATGTGTGGAAAGCAAGAACGGAATTCGCGGATTTCGAATATGTGAAAACATTAGGTTTAAAAATAATTGCCGGGAGGGATTTTTCGCCACAATACGCCACCGATACTACCGATGCGGTATTAATCAATCGTACGGCGGCTGTAGATCTCGGCTTTACACCCCTCCAGTCAATTGGTAAATGGATAAAAAATACGGTTCGCGACAGCACAAGAAGAAGAATAGTCGGTGTGGTGGAAGATTTCAATTTCCTTTCATTAAAAGAAAAAATGGACCCATTGGTTATTTCACCCAGTGAGGACAGGCGGGTAGCAGTAATAAAAATAAAGCCCGGTAATATACCTGCAGCCATTGCGGCTATTAAAAGTGAGTATAGTAAAGCGGCACCGGTTTATCCTTTTGAGTATAGTTTCCTCGATCAGAAATTTGACACCATTTATAAAGCAGATATCAGGCAGCAGAAGATACTGAGTATTTTTTCAAGCCTGGCCATCTTTATCGCCTGTCTGGGCTTGTTTGGACTTGCTTCTTTTACGGCGAACAAACGCATCAAAGAGATAGGGGTGAGAAAAGTGTTGGGGTCATCGGTTCACAACATCGTGATATTGTTATCCAGGGATCTGCTGAAGCCTGTTTTGATCGCCATGTTTATCGCGATACCGGTGGGTTACTATGCCATGAACAACTGGCTGCAAAATTTTGTTTATCGCACTCCGCTTCACTGGTGGGTTTTTGTACTGGCAGCGGCTATCACTTTTTTTATTGCCTTGTTTACAGTAAGTATAAAAGCCGTTAAAGCAGCTATGGCTAACCCGGTTCAGTCATTGCGAACGGAGTAGTGTCACTGCGAGTGCAGCGAAGCAGGAAGCAAAAGTCGTTGCAAACAGGATAGCGTTTATCAGTCATAAAAAGAAATTATTGTTATGCTGAAGAATTATTTAAAGACCGCTTTTCGTAATCTCTGGAAGAATAAAACCTATTCCTTCCTGAATATTTTCGGGCTGGCTGTGGGGATCACCTGCGCGGGTTTTATTTTTTTATGGGTTGAAAATGAAAAAAGTTATAACTGCTTCCACGAAAAGTATGACAATGTTTACCAGGTAATGGAACACCAGGCATATGATGGTAAGAACTACACCTTTGCTGCTACTCCCGGTTTACTGGCGCCAACAATGAAAACCGAGCTGCCGGGTGTAAAAGCCACCGCAAGAACTACCTGGCAACAAAAGGTATTGTTCAGTCTTGGTGATAAGGCGATCTTTGAAAAGGGGTTTTTTGCCGACTCCTCTTTGTTTGATATCATGACCCTGCCATTTGTACAAGGCAACAAGGGAAGTATCTTTACCCAATTGCATTCCTTGGTGATTTCAGAGAAAATGGCCAGGAAATTTTTTCCGCAGGATGCTGCGCATGGAGACGAAGAAAATATTATTGGAAAGACCCTGAGGGTAGATAACAAAGACGAATTTGTTATCTCCGGTGTTATTAAAGATATCCCCCGCAATTCATCTGTGCAATTTGAATGGCTGGCGCCTTTCAAAATTTACTACGATAAAAATGAGTGGCTGCAAAGCTGGGGAAATAACGGCATCCAAACTTTCGCCGAATTGGATAGTAAAACCAATATTGAATCCTTTAATAGCAAATTCAAAAATTATATAAAGTCTAAAGATACCAGCGCTATTGCACAGCCATTTTTGTTCGCGATGGATGACTGGCGGCTGCGCAATAAGTTTGAAGATGGAAAACAAGCTGGTGGAAGAATACAATACGTACGCATGTTCAGCACCATCGCCTGGGTGATCCTTTTTATAGCCTGTATCAACTTCATGAATCTTGCCACAGCCCGCTCTGAAAAAAGAGCAAGGGAGGTAGGTGTTAGAAAAGTGTTAGGCGCCGGCAAGAACATTTTGATCGGGCAGTTTATCGGCGAAGCCATCTTCATGTCTTTCATCGCTGTATTATTGGCCGTCGCGATGATGTATCTTTTATTACCGGCATTCAACCTGTTAGTGGAGCAGAAGCTTTCTATCGGACTGAATGATCCGTTTCATCTTTTTTATTTATTCGCTATTGGTATTATTTGTGGCCTGGTAGCAGGCAGTTACCCCGCCCTTTATTTATCGTCGTTCAACCCTATTTGGGTATTCAAAGGAATGAAGATGAAAGGAAGCAGCGCTGCCATTGTACGAAAAGGCCTGGTGGTGCTACAATTCACCGTATCCATTGTATTGATCATTGGTACCATTATCATATACCAACAGGTACAGCATATCAAAAACAGGGAATTAGGATACAGCAAGGACAATCTTTTGCAATTATATATGCAGGGTGACATGCAAAAGAATTTTTCGGTGATCAAACAGGAGCTACTTTCAACAGGCCAGGTAAAAAATGCCGCGATGGGCAACCTGGATATGCTGGAGATGGGTAGCCAGACCACTGACTTTGCGTGGGAAGGAAAAGATATTTCGAAAAAAGTATTGATTACCGTTGACTTTATAAGCCCTGAATATATCGGGACGACGGGTATAAAAATCAAACAGGGAAGAGATTTTAATTCGGTTGCCGCCAATGATAGTTCAAGCGTTATCATTAATGAAACATTGGCAAAAATGATCGGCAAGGAAAACCCTGTTGGCATGTTGTTGTCGAGGGGCGATACAAAATATACGATCGCCGGTGTTACGAAAGACTTTGTATTCGGCGATATGTACGCCAAAAATGATCCACTTGTTTTCATGGTATATCCCGAATATTATAACTACCTGTTTGTAAAAATAAAGCCGGGGGCCGGGGTTGAGCAGGCTGTTGCTAAAGTTGAAAATATCATCAAAAGAAATAATCCCGCTTTCCCGGTTGAATATGAATTTGTTGGTGAGAGTTTTAATAATTTATTTAAAAGTGAAATGCTGATCGGCAAATTATCGAGGGTGTTCGCGGTACTCGCTATTATCATTTCCTGTTTGGGGTTGTTTGGGTTAGCCGCTTATACTGCTGAGCGTCGTACAAAGGAGATAGGTATTCGAAAAGTATTGGGTGCTTCTGTGCCGGGCATCACCAGGTTATTGTCAAAAGATTTTCTTCAGTTGGTTGGTATCTCAACGCTGGTTGCTTTTCCATTGGCATGGTGGGCTATGCACAACTGGTTGCAGGATTTCGCCTACAGGATCAACATAAGCTGGTGGGTATTTATAGCTGCAGGAATCCTTGCATTGTTTATAGCATTATTCACAATAAGCTTTCAATCGATTAGGGCGGCGTTTGCTAACCCGGTGAAATCGTTGCGGACAGAATAGAAAATTAGCGATCATGATAAAAAATTATTTTAAAACAGCGTGGCGAAGTCTTTGGAAGAACAAGACTTTTTCGGCTATTAATATTTTTGGGTTGTCAATGGGTATTGCGGCGTTCTTGCTAATTGTAAATTATTTACGATTTGAATATAGTTATGATGATGCGCATACAAAAAAAGACAGGATATTCCGTTTGCCGATGGTTATTTCTGAAAAGGATGGCAAGGAACAGACTTTCGCCTTTACGTATCCCGCCGTTGCACCTGCATTAAAGCAAGATTTCCCGGAGATTCTCGAGGCGGTACGGTTTCGCAGGCAGGGTGGTATTGTTACCCAGGGAGACCAAAAAATAGTGGAGAATGGGGGCATTTATTACGCAGACCCCGAGCTATTTGATCTTTTTTCTTTCCAGTTTATAAAGGGTAATGCTGCCACGGTCTTTAAGGAGTTGAATGACGCGGTGATCACAGAGGAGACGGCAAAAAAGTATTTTGGCGCGGTTGATCCTATCGGCAAATCGCTTAATTATAACAATGAAGATTACGTGGTAACGGCGGTACTGGAAAATATTCCTGTCAATTCGCATATCCAATTCAATATTCTTTTTAACTACAAAAAGTACATTCAACTGACGGAAGGAGCTGCGAACACCAGTTGGGGTTGGTCGGATTTTTATACCTATATATTAGTAAAACCCGGAACTGATGTAAAAAAATTGCAGGCAAAAATGCCGGCATTCACCGAACGGCACATGGGTGATGAAATGAAGGAAACGGGTTTCCAGGTTTCATTTAAATTACAGCCACTGAAAGATATTCACCTTCGGTCTACCTACGATTACGAACTGGCGGGTAATGGAAATCTTACTTACCTCAAATACCTTGGTATCGCGGCTTTATTTATTTTATTCATAGCCTGGATAAATTATGTCAACCTGTCCACCGCCCGTTCGTTGGATCGCTCAAAGGAAGTTGGCGTGAGAAAGGTAGTAGGAGCGGGAAAATTTCAACTGATCCGCCAATTTTTATCGGAGTCGCTTCTATTGAATGTGATGGCTATTATATTAGGTATTCTTTTTTTCAGGCTCTCGTTGCCGGCTTTTTCTTCGCTTGTAGAAAAGGACATCAGCGTTCTCAATATTACGGACTGGAAATTTTGGTTCTTCACCATATTGGTATTCCTGCTGGGTACATTGCTTGCAGGTTTTTATCCCGCATTCGTTTTATCGTCGTTCCAGCCTATCCAGTCACTTAAAAGCTCTCACGGTTTCTCCGGGTTAAAAGGGAATAAGGCACTGCTAAGAAAATCATTGGTGGTGTTACAATTTGTCGCCGCTATTGTTTTGATCACCGGTGCTATCGGTTTCTACAGGCAACTTCGGTTTATGCAAAATCGTGACCTGGGAGTAAACATCCAGCAAACTTTGGTATTACAACAATCTGCCCGCCAGGATAGCTCATCTATTCCGGCTTTCCAGGCTTTTGTCAATGACATGGAATCGAACCCCGCCATTCAATCAGTAACGGCATCCACATCGGTACCCGGCGCAGAAGTAGGCGGCTCTTCCGGTTTTACCATGAAAAATTCGCAAGCCGAAAAGCGTTGCAGGGTTTTCGGAATAGATAACAAATTTATTGCTGCCTATGGATTGACCATTACCGCGGGAAGAAATTTTTCCAATGACCAAGCCGCTGTTGATACTTCATTGCTCATTAACGTTATTTTAAATGAAACGGCAGCAAGGATTCTCGGGTTTAACAATCCGACAGAGATAGTCGGAAAAGAAATGCAGGGCGCCGGTTTCAATTGCAAAGTGATAGGTGTAGTAAAGGACTATCACCAGGAGTCACTGCAATATGATTTTGACCCGATTGTGTTTTATCCTGAGGAAGAAAAAGCATTTGGAAATTTTTCGCTCAAATTTAATACTGGCAATCTTCCCGCATTGATGGATTTTGTAAAACAAAAATGGAATAGTCATTTTCCCGGGAGTCCTTATCGTTATTTCTTCCTCGATGAACGTTTTAACGCCCAGTATAAGAATGATAGATTGTTTGCCACCGTCCTTTGGTTGTTTACGATCATCGCTATCATTATCGCCTGCCTTGGTTTGTTTGGTTTGTCACTGTATACCATTGCCAAACGTACCAAAGAGATCAGTATTCGAAAAGTGCTTGGGGCCAGCCTGGTGCAGATTACCGCGATGATCACAAAGGATTACCTGAAACTGGTATTGCTGGCTGGTTTCGTTGCATTACCGCTGGCCTATATGCTGGTTAGCAACTGGCTTAAAAAATATGCTTTTCATGTTGATATAGGTGTATGGTTTTTCATTTTGCCCGTGGCGTTTATTATTGTAATAGCCCTTGTAACTGTTTTGTATCAATCGTTAAAAGCAGCTTTGTCTAACCCGGTCGGGTCGTTGCGATCGGAGTAAGCAAAAAGACCAAAAGCCAAAAAGATAAAATGCCAGTATAAACATAAATAGTGTGGTATGGTAAAAAATTATTTACTTGTTGCTTTCCGCAATCTCCGGCGAAACAAAATTTTTTCGGTTATCAATATCGCAGGGCTTGCGGTTGGCCTGGCCGTATTCCTGCTGATCTTTGAATTCATTGCTTTTGAATGGAGCGCCAACCGCTTTCATGAAAATTATGACCGATTATACCGTGCTGCGGTTAATAACAAACAAAATGGCGCGGACTATTACTTACCTCCTGGATTCGCCCCGGCTATAAAAGATAAATTTCCGGCTATCGAAGCTACTATTAGTGTGGCTGAGGGAATTGGTGGAGGTGTGATCAGTTATGCCGACAACGGCGATAATAAACTGGCAGAGCAGAAATCTTTCCGGGAAGAACGGATGACCTATGTCGACGGCAATTTTTTGGAAGTATTTACTTTTCCTGCCTGGTGGTTTATGAACAAATGGCTGGAAGATTTCGCTTTTCGTATCCATATCGGCTGGGGGGTATTTGTGATAGCAGGTGTAGCTGCTATAGTTATTGCATTAATTACAATAAGTTTTCAGGCTATAAAAGCGGCAATCGTTAACCCGGTGAAATCTTTGCGAACGGAATAGCTGCTGCGGAGATTTTGATAAGTGGACGGACAAAAAATTAAGGCAAATAAAATTTGTAAAAATTATAAAATTGTCATCATGAAAAAAATGGTATTTATCTTCTTCACGTTGCTTTATATGACTTTATCTGTTACATACGGGCGACCCTCTAGCGATTTTCCAACTTGTGTTTGCAGTGAATCCGAACCTGAACGGCTGATGACACTTTTCTTAAAAACGGTGCAAAACAATAATACCGCTGAGGTGCGAAAGTTCATCAACGATAACTATTCCCCGCAATTTCTTACAATTCCTATGGAGGTACACCTGAAAGTAATCAGTGATTTACATAAAGATTTTTCCCATCATGTGGTGCTGCAAAAAATAAATAAGGATAATAAAATTATTGTGGTGATAAAATCACCGGTCAACAAAATGAAACAACTAACGCTGGAAACCCATGGCAGCCAGCCTGCTAAAATTTTTATTATTGATATAAAAAATCATGATTAGAAAAGCGGTTAACAAGGAAGCTAAAAAATCAATTTTATGATCAGGCAATATCTTAAGTTGGCATGGGCCGACCTGACAAAGCATAAATTCTTTTCTTTTCTGAACATAGCAGGCCTTGCGTTTGGAATTTCACTTTGCATGGTCGTCATCACTATCATTCGCAATCAGCTTGCATACGACAGTTTTCATCCGCACCCGGAAAAAACCTACCGGGTGAATACGGAAGCCTTTCGCAAAAACGGCAGTACGGAACGTTATGCTACCTCCCCAATGCCGCTCGCAAATTATTTGAAAGACAACTATGCATTTATAGCCGATGCGGTTAGTTTAACCGGGGGGCTAAGTGGCGATGCGCAATTCGATGAAAAAACAATCTTCATTAGCGGTTTTTTTTCTGATGCCTCATTCTTTAACGTGTTTGGCTATAAACTGAAATACGGAGATGCAAGATCAGCGTTGAGCAAATCTGATGCTCTGGTGCTGACATACGAAAGCGCTGTGAAATTATTTGGACACACTACCAATCCTGTAGGCCTGGTGCTTTCTATAAAAGGCCTGGATGATTTTATAATATCGGGTGTGTTGGAAGAGCCTAAAGGCAAGTCACATCTTGAGTTTGATGCCATCGGTTCTAAAGAAGCGTTGCCTGGTTTAGAAAACAGGAATAAAATTTTTCCGGTGCTGAATAAATGGGAAAATTATTTTTCAACATATACCTACGTTTTATTGCAGAATGAATCGGATAAAAACAAGATTACACAGAACCTTGACGCCATTAGTAACATGCAAAGCGGTCAATCACAGGATGCAAATGAGAAAGGTTATAAGTTATATTCTCAGCCGGTGTATAAAATCATTCCCGGGCCTGTGCTGTCAAACAATATGGGTAAAGCTTTGCCGGAAGATGTGCTTTGGTACCTTGCAGCCATAGGCATTGTAGTGATTGTTTCTGCTGGATATAATTACAACAGTTTAACACTTGCACGGGCACTCGGTCGGGCAAAAGAAATCGGCATTCGTAAAACAGCCGGCGCACGAAAGTATCAGCTGGTTATCCAGTTCCTTGTTCAATCGGTGGTCGCGGCTTTGGCAGCCATGGTAGCCGCAGCTTTGTTTTTTCATTACTTGTTACGTCCTTTCATTGAAAACATCGGCATCTTTAAATCAGCCGGAATTATTCTTTATGAGGATATGTGGTTATACCTGCTGTTTACGATTTTCACTATAAAAGTAGGTCTTTTATCAGGTTTGTTTCCTGCACTTTACCTGGCTTCGTTTAATCCGCTGAGTGCATTGCGTAACGCATCTGGTTTTAAGCCCGCCTCAAAGATCAGTTTTCGTAGAGTACTATTATCCGTACAATTTGGTATTGCATTATTTTTTGTAATTGGATTAGTCAATATTTCCCGCCAGGTAAATTATGTTTTAGCAGCGGATTACGGATTTCAGAAAGATAATATTGTTACCGTGAACCTAGAGGGAAATGATTATGCTACGGCACGACAAGTAGTTTCCGGAGTGAGTGGAGTGGAGGGTGTATCGGGCAGTTCGCATAGCATGGGAACTACCCGCGACAGGTCGGTTGATATTAAATTTGGTAAAACTGCCGAAATATATAGAGTAAAGGATTTTACGGTTGATGAATACTACTTAGCAAATTTTGGACTGTCATTAGTAAGCGGACAGAATTTTTCAAAGGAGTTATCTGGCTCCCGTGAAAAAGTCATTATCGTGAATGAGGCTTTCGTAAAATTTTTCCGCCTGGGGTCACCCGAGGAAGCTATCGGAAAGACAATTATTTTGGGCGACAGCATCAATGTCATCATTCAGGGAGTGTTAAAAGATTTTAACTATCAACCGCTAACCAAGGCAATACTGCCGCTCATTTTTCGGTACAATACCGCTGACATCAGTCAATTAAATATTGTTTTTAGTCCAGTTGATATGTCAGGGTCCCTACTGCAGGTGAGCAAGGCATGGAAGAGCATTGATAATGTGCATGCCTTTAAATATACATTCTTAGCTGATGAACTGCAACAAGCATACAAGCAATACAGTAGTCTTCCCAGGCTGCTTGCACTCATCGCAGTCCTATCTGTTATTGTTGCCGGTTTAGGTTTAGTGGGTCTTGCTGCATTTACTTTAAAGCAACGTGTCAAAGAAATAACGGTCAGGAAAATATTGGGTGCCAGCGTTACCGAAATTGCTTTGCTACTATCAAAAAATTTTGCAAGTGTGATTATAGGCGGGTTAGTCATTGGCTTGCCTGTATCAATTTACCTGACAAACCTTTTTATGCAGAATTTTTCATTTAAGATAAATCCGCTTTGGGGATATGTGTTAGCGGCAGGCATATTATTCATTATTGTATTTCTGAGTGTAGGCATACAAATTATCCGAATCGCTAAAATAAATCCTGTAAAAAATTTACGAACAGAATGAGTAAATAGTAAATATTTTTCATTTTGTATTTCGGCAAAAAGAAGTTAAGAATCAGAATATAAATTATTGGTTATGGTAAAAAATTATTTTAAAATTGCCTGGCGAAATATTAAACGTCATAAAGCGTATGCCGGTATTAATATTTTGGGATTGGCTATTGGAATCGCGGCCTGTTTGTTGATTTTGCAATATGTGTCCTTCGAATTTAGCTATGAAGATTTTCATGCAAAAAAAGATCGCATCTACCGTGTGCAGCAGGATCGGTATGACAATGGTAAGCTAAGTACGCAATGGGCGGCGGGAGCTTACGCCGTGGGTAATTCCTTCAAGGAAGCGATACCGGAAATTGAAGATTATGTAAAAGTAGTTGACAATGGAGAAGTGGTTACAGAGATCAACAACCAGCCATTGAAAATAGAAAAGGTGTTTTTTGCAAGCGGCTCTTTCTTCAACCTATTCACTTATCCTTTGACGTCGGGAAATGCTGCTACCGCGTTGACGGAGCCTTATACCCTGGCGATATCTGAAACAAACGCACGCAAAATCTTTGGCAATACAAATGTCGTTGGCAAAACCCTGCAACTTAACCGGAGGGACAACTATACGATCACAGGAGTGTACAAAGATGCGCCCGTAAATACACAGCTCAAACCCGATATGCTTCTTTCCTATGCGACGTTTGTAAAAAACAATACCAACGATGACGGCAGCACCCCGGAAACCGCCTGGCTTTGGGATGGATGCCTTACTTATTTGCTGCTACGGGATGACGCGAACCCAGCCTCGGTAGAAAAGAAATTTGTTCCCATCGTTGAGAGAGAGGTAGGCGCCGCTTTGAAACGCGTGGGTTTTGAAGTGACGGATAAGGTCGCTGTCACTTACAATCTGCAGAAGTTGACAAATATTCATTTGTATTCTCATTATATGATGGAACCATCCCCCAATGGAGATGGAAAAACAACTTATTTGCTGTTGAGCATTGCATTTTTCATCGTCGTTATAGCATGGGTAAATTATATTAACCTGGCTACGGCACGTGCCATTAACCGGGCCAGGGAAGTGGGTGTTCGTAAAGCAATTGGTTCGCAACGCCGACAGTTAATTACCCAATTTCTCGCCGAATCGGCACTATTAAATGTTTTTGCGGTCATGCTGGCACTGCTGCTGGTGATACTCGCGATACCGGCATTTAATAAATTGGCAGGCCAGGACCTTGCGTTCTCGCTACTTGGTAAAACTGATTTCTGGTTAGGCCTGGTATCGCTATTCCTTGTAGGCGTATTTTTCTCCGGTTTGTATCCCGCTTTTGTATTATCAGGTTTTAAACCTATCGAAGTCTTGAAAGGCAAAATGGTGACCACCAGCCGCGGCGCTTTGTTAAGAAAAGGATTAGTAGTT
>JANOCH010000477.1:0-2086 GCA_031412015.1 Chitinophagaceae bacterium | reverse complement strand
GAATAATACTGTTTCACCTCTGGTTTCTCCTTTTGCAATTTTTCTAACTGCGTCATCGCTTCCTTATATGGATCGACCGGTGGTTCAACCACGGTCAGAACGGGTTTCTTTTTCTTTCTGAAAATCAGGACAAGTATGATCATCAATAAGGCAGCCCCGGCCAGCAGGTACCACCATTGGGGCTTTTCATTTTTCTCTTCCGGCGTTACTTCTATGATCTCTTTGATATCATGATAGGGCTGTTCCGGATTGAAAGGAGAGAAGCCAACATCGACGGGAATGGAGTCAGTAACTATATTTTCTCCCAACACAAGGGAAGGGATGACCCAACGTCCTGAATCGAAACTGGTGATCTTAATGATCTGCGACAACACAGTACCGCTTCCTGTATTGGAGGTGTCAATTTTTTGTTGATCCAAAAATTCAAAATGTGGTAAGGAATCAATTTGGAAGAACCGGATGGCTTCATGTTCCGGCACATCTACCTCAAGTCTTAAACTGATAGGTTCCCCGATTAGTATTTGTGACCGGTCAACTGTCGCTTTAACGGTGGTTTTGCTTTGTGCTGTTGTGACAGCTGAAAAAAATAAAGCAACAATTGTAATAGCGATATTATAAAAAAAAATATTCCTCATTTAATAAAATCCGATGGATTGCCTGCCCCGTTCCGTTAGTTTTCGGGACGGTGGTCAAAAAATAGTGGTTTACTTGTTGCGACTGATAAAAAATCGCTGCAATACTTTTACATAGTCATCGCCGGTTCGCACATGCAGCAGGTCGCAACCAGCTTTTTTAAATGTCTGGGTGCTGTATGCCGTCATATTGAAAAATTCCTGCTGGTAACTTTGCCGCACAAATGCACTACTGCTGTCCACCCATTTCGTTTCACCAGATTCAGCATCCTGTACCTGTAGCAGTCCGGCATTAGGTAGCTCCATATCCATTTTATCATATATCTTAATGCCGATCACATCATGTTTTTTCCCGGCAATACGTAGCGCATCTTCATAGTTGGCGTCTAAAAAATCGCTGAGGATAAACGCAATGCTTTTTTGTTTGGTTGAATTATTAAAGTAACGCAATGCGGAACTGATCTGGGTACTTTTTCCCTTGGGTTCCTTACTTAACAACTCCCTGATAATATATAAAGCATGTTGCTTACCTTTTTTGGGAGGAATATATGCTTCCACTTTATCACTGTAAAAGATCACGCCTATTTTATCGGAATTATTAACCGCCGAAAAACTCAACACCGCTCCAATCTCCGTGATAATGTCTCTTTTTGTAGCATGAACAGTTCCAAACTGGGAACTGGCACTTATATCCACCAGCAACATCACCGTCAATTCTCTTTCCTCCTCGAATATCTTGCTGTACGGGTGACCAAACCTGGCTGATACGTTCCAGTCGATAAAACGTATATCATCCCCGGCCGCATATTCTCTTACTTCTTTAAAAGACATGCCCTTGCCCTTGAAAGCGCTATGGTACTCACCTGTGAAAAGGTTAGTGGCGAGCTTCTTGCTTTTGATCTCAAGCTGCCGGACTTTTCTTAGTATTTCTGCAGTAGTTAACAATCTTAAATATTTAAACTATTTGATCTATCACGGCACATTTACCTGTTTCAATATTTCTTCAATTATATCTTCCACTTTTACATTTTCCGCTTCTGCTTCATAGGTAAGGCCGATACGATGACGCAATACATCATTGCAAATACTCCTTACATCTTCAGGTATTACAAACCCTCTTTTGTTCAAAAAGGCCTGCGCTTTCGCCGCCAGCGCCAAATTGATGCTTCCCCTCGGAGAAGCTCCATAAGAAATAAGCGGCTTTAGTTTTTCCAACTGGTATTTTTCAGGAACCCTGGTAGCAAATACTATATCCAGGATATATTGCTCAATTTTTTCATCCATGTATATTTGCAGCGTCAATTCTTTTGCATTCATGACTTCCTGTACCGAAACGACTTGCTTTATCTTCTGCGAAGAAAGACTCGGTTGTGTATTTTGCCGGAGGATCATTTGCTCTTCATGCATTTTGGGGTAACCCACCACTACTTTCATAATAAACCTATCCACCTGGG
>JANOCH010000476.1:0-2333 GCA_031412015.1 Chitinophagaceae bacterium | reverse complement strand
TCTTTATTTTAATAGTGATGTGAAAATTTGGCGTGAATACATTGGAACTCCGCCTGCGGGAGATACTAGTGTAATAACAAGAACTGTAAATAACCGTGTTAAACATTTTGTCGAAACGAAGGAGCCCATTACGACCATTCCATTTGTAAAGACGCACGAGTTTAATTATACTAAACTTTTGCCCGAATCAATAAGGCAATACTCGTGGATCTTATATATCCTGGTGGTAATATTCATTATCACAGCCGTGTCGAATGGTTCGAATATAACGGATGGGTTGGATGGATTGGCTACAGGTACTTCAGCCTTGATAGGGGTCTTGCTGGGCATATTCGCCTATGCCAGTGGTAACTTCTTTTTTGCCGACTATCTCAATATAATGTATATACCGGGATTGGGTGAGTTGTCCATTTTTATCGCGGCGATGATCGGGGGATGTGTGGGTTTTCTCTGGTACAATTCTTACCCCGCGCAGGTATTTATGGGTGATACCGGGAGTTTAACACTGGGTGGAATTATTGCCGCATTGGCGATCATCGTACATAAAGAGTTGTTGATACCGATTTTCTGCGGAGTGTTTTTGGTCGAGAACCTGAGTGTGATCATACAGGTAACCTATTTCAAATACACGAAAAAGAAATATGGGGCGGGAAGACGGATCTTTTTGATGAGCCCTTTGCATCATCATTACCAGAAGAAGGGATATCATGAAGCAAAGATCGTAACTAGGTTTTGGATTGTGACAGTGCTATGTGTGGTGTTAAGTATTGTAACGCTGAAATTAAGATAAGACTGGATATATTTTTTTGGAAAGGACTTTTTTTGAAAAACCAACCAATGCTACCGGCCTCTTTGAAAATGGTACTCTGATGTAAAATTATCGTGACGAATTTGTAAAGTTGATACTTGTGAAGAACCATTTTTTATTCCGTACCCTGTGTAAAACTAAAGTTGAATCATGTTCTTCTGCCATCAAATTGGCGCAGAAAGTAAAAAGTTTTGAAGCCCGGCCTCCGGAATAGCAGGAGAAATAGGGTGAGGTTTATGGGTAAGCGATTCGTCATATTAGGAGGAGGAGAAAGCGGTGTTGGCGCCGCCATTCTTGCAAAGCAGAAAGGGTATGAAGTATTCGTTTCCGACGGCAGTTCTTTGAAAGAAAATTATCGTAATGATCTGCAACAGGCAGGTATCGAATTTGAAGAAGGTCAGCATGATGAAACGAGAATACTTAACGCTGATGAGGTGATGAAAAGCCCGGGTATTCCTGACAAGAATGAATTGGTAAAAAAGATCAGGGCAAAGGGAATTGATATCATCAGTGAAATAGAATTGGCCTATCGTTTCAAAGGAGACAGCAGGATCATTGGTATAACGGGCAGTAATGGAAAAACAACCACCACTGCGCTGATGTACCATATCTGCATAAAAGCGGAATGGGATTGCGCCTTGGTTGGCAATATTGGTTATTCTTTTGCCAGGCAGGTAGCGGAGAATCCCAAGCCCTTGTATGTAGCAGAGATCAGCAGTTTTCAATTGGATGATATTAAAACATTCAGACCGGATATCGCCATATTGACCAATATCACCGAAGATCACCTGGATCGTTATGATTACAAATTTGAAAATTATATCAGGAGCAAGTTTCGTATCGCAATGAATCAAGGACCGGGGGATCATTTTATTTATTGCGCGGATGATGAAATAACGATGAAATATATCAACGAGTTCAATATTCTTTCAAACCAACTGCCAATCAGTATGAGAACAGAACTATCTAAAGGAGCATTTATTAAAGACGGGGACATGTACGTAAGAACAGGAGAAGACTTTACCAGTATGAGTGTATTTGATTTTGCCCTGAAAGGAAAACATAATCAATACAACACGATGGCGGCATGCGTGGCGGGTGCCACTATGGATATCCGGAAGGATAAGATACGGGAAGCCGTGCAGGATTTCCAGGGGCTTGAGCACCGGATGGAATTCGTGGCCACTATACGCGGAATAGAGTTTATCAATGACAGTAAAGCTACTAATGTGAACTCTACCTGGTATGCGCTGGAGAGCATGACCAAACCTACAGTTCTTATTCTTGGCGGAGTAGACAAAGGCAATGACTATTCGCTGATCGAGGAGCTGGTAAAAGAAAAAGTAAAAGCGATCATTTGCCTGGGAACGGATAACAGGAAGATTCATGAAGCCTTTGGAAATATTGTAAGCACGATTGTGAATACCGAGAATGCTATAGATGCCGTGCAGGCCTCTTTTCATTTTGCTACCAAAGGTGATGTGGTTTTATTAAGTCCTGCTTGTGCAAGCTTTGATCTTTTTAA
>JANOCH010000475.1:0-3071 GCA_031412015.1 Chitinophagaceae bacterium | reverse complement strand
CGAAAGGCCAACCAATACTATCTTAAACACCGGAGGCTTACCCATACTCTCGGCAAACTTATTGACTTCAGAAAAGATCTGGTGTGTACCGTCAATATTGGGCAAGCTTGAATGTCCGAGCGGGACAATGATGGATATATGTTTCATACACTAAAAGTAGGAGAATTTGCTGTCGCAATCAACACCTCAAAATGCCGTATTTGAACCCCACAAATAATGCCAACAGTAGCTAGGTTTGCTTAAGAAATCAACCGGCCATGAAAAAATATGAATTGATAAAAGACATTGAGGTGATGTATGTTCCTGCCCAATCATTTCCCGAAGGCATACTGGCAGCCTTCGAAAAACTGGAAACCAAGTTGGCTTCCACCGGTGACAGAACCTTTTTCGGCCTTTCATGGCCCAATAAAAATGGAAACATCATGTACAAAGCAGCCACCGACGAAAAATATAGTGGCGAAGGTAAAAAATATGAGCCGGCCCATTTTACCATCCGGAAAGGAACCTATCTAAGCGATCTGATAATAGATTATAAAAAAGTTTTACAGCAGATTGGTGTTGTCTTTCAACAGCTGCTAGATCACCCGGAACTTGATACCAACTCTTATTGCCTGGAATGGTATAAAGGCGACGATGTTTTATGCCTGGTGAAACTGGATCCGCCAAAAGAAGAGCACATGAAACAGAAACCGCTGAAAACAGATCGGTAATTATTTAAATCCATTCAGGTTACAAAATGAACAAAGATGTAAAGGCTCAGCATGAACAATAGCAAGATAACTACTATGCAAACAGGTGCCTTACCAAAAGAAGAATTACTGGGATCCCTTAAAAATATGGTTTTGGAACTCATGCAGGTCTTGAACGGATTTGATGGACAAAATATTAATACCGTTCCTTTCGAAGGAAGCTGGACCGCAGCACAGGTGGTGGACCATGTAACGAGGTCCAATATGTCTATTACCAAAGCTTTTACTCTCAAAGGGGCGATGCTCAACAGGGACCCGGCTGAAAGAGTACAGGAATTGAAAAATATATTCCTGAACTTTAATACCAGGTTCGAGTCACCCGAATTTGTATTGCCCACGCAAGAGGTGTATGAAAAGAAAATGTTGATCGCTCTTTTAAACCGGTCCGTTGATAGGATCAGGGAAGTTAGTTGCCGGGCCAACCTGTCCGAAATGATCAATCACCCGGCTTTTGGCGATATCACAAAATTTGAGATACTTCATTTTGTGTTGTTCCATACCCAGCGGCATATTCACCAGTTGAAAAAAATTTTTCAGGCCGTTTCAGACAGGTAAAATATATTTAGTTTAGAAAACCAAAACACTAAAACCAAGTGCCATGGGAATCTTACTCACCATCTTAGCCGTCATTGCGGGAATAATAGCATTGCTTTTAATCGTCGCTTTGTTGACAAAAAAGGAGTTTACGCTGGAAAAAAAAGTAGTGATCAACCGGTCAAAACAAGACGTCTTCAATTATCTGAAACTGATCAGAAACCAGGAGAAGTACAGCGTATGGGTCATGAAAGATCCCAATATTAAGATCGTATATACAGGTATAGATGGAACAGTTGGTTTTACCTCATCCTGGGAAAGTAATGATAAGAATGTCGGTATCGGCGAACAGGAAATAACAAAATTAAAGGATGGTGAAAGTATGGAAGTAGAGATAAGGTTCAAAAAACCTTTTGAAGCCACCAATTATGCGTCAACCACTTTAACTAATATAGGAGACTCTCAAACTAAACTGACTCAAGTTTTTTATGGAAAATCAAAATTTCCCATGAATCTCATGAACCTGATGATGGATAAAATGGTGGGAGGTGATATGCAAAAGAACCTGGAAAATTTGAAGAATAACCTGGAAAAATAAAACAATAACATTAAAACTTGTTTATGGCAACTGCAATGAAGGCTAGCCCCGCATCAAACATAGATGAATATGTAGCGGGCTTTCCCAAAGAAGTTCAGGCTATACTGGAAAAACTCAGGGCCACCATAAAGAAGGCTGCGCCGGAAGCAAAGCAAACCATTAATTATGCCATCCCGACTTTTACCCTGGAAGGAAACCTTGTACATTTCGCGGCTTTCAAAAATCATATTGGGTTTTACCCCGCACCGTCAGGTATCGAAGCATTCAAAAAAGAGTTATCAGTGTATGAAGGAGCCAAAGGCTCCGTACAATTCCCGATGGATAAGCCGCTTCCGTTGAGCCTAGTGACCAGGATCGTCAAATTCAGAGTGAAGGAAAACCTGGAAAGAGCAAAGCAAAAGAAGAAAAAGTAACATTAACCCAACCGCTAACCCGCCTTATAAAAACATCAATCATATTTGCAGCATGAAAAAAGCAGTAAATAGTTGAATCCAATTAAGAGTTACATTAATTTTACCGATTCTTCCTATACCCTGATTGAAACCTGGTTTTCAATTTCACTTATCAACCATTCATTCAGCTATGCCGGGTCCGGACAAAGACATAAAATTTCCTTTGGAGAATTATGAAAGACTTTGTTTCCTGAAGAATATCATCACAAATCCCAACATCATCGTCGGAGAGTATACTTATTACGACGATTTTGAAGATGTGTCTAATTTTGAAGCGAATGTAAAATATCTTTTTGATTTTACGGGTGATAAACTGGTCATTGGTAAGTTTTGTATGATAGCTTCCGGGGTAACTTTCATTATGAACGGCGCCAATCACCTGACCGATGCCATTTCCACCTACCCGTTCGCTGTATTCGGAAAAGGTTGGGAACATGCAATGGATGGAAAAGCTTATCCCAACAAGGGCGATACCATTATCGGCAACGATGTATGGATAGGATATAATGCCACCATTATGGCCGGTGTAACAATCGGTGACGGAGTTATCATCGCCACCAAATCTGTCGTCACAAAAGATGTGGAACCCTATACGATTGTCGGTGGCAACCCTGCCAGGGAGATCAAAAAGCGTTTTCCCGACGATATCATACAACGCTTACTCAAGATAAAATGGTGGGATTGGAATATAGAAAAGATCACAAAGAACCTACAGCATCTTACCAATACCAATTTAGA
>JANOCH010000474.1:0-3918 GCA_031412015.1 Chitinophagaceae bacterium | reverse complement strand
CGATCAAAGGTGGTTTCGATCTTACAAAATGGTTGGGCAGTAATAGTACACATATAAAGGCAGGTGCCGGCGGCCATAAAGGACGACCGTTGCAAAACGATGACGAGATCAGGTTAGGGGCAGCGCCGGACCTTTGTCCACTGATCGGGAAAAAAGAATGTATCGTGTTACCCTGGAAAGCTGACACGGCCTGGAACAGCGATGATGCGGATGAAATACTCCTTCTTCCGGGTAATGAATTTGACAGGCTTACCGATTCCTCCAAAGAGAAATTGAATCAGCAATCCTATACCGTTACCAACCAATCCGACAGGATGGGTTACCAGTTAAAAGGCGAACCATTATCCCTTCATACAAATGAAGAAGTGGTTTCATCGGGAGTAAATTTTGGAACCGTACAACTGCTGCCGGGCGGACAGTTGATCGTGTTGATGGCCGATCATCAGACGACGGGCGGCTTTCCCAGGGTGGCGCATGTGATCACATCGGATCATAGTAAGCTGGCACAAATGAGACCCGGCAATTCTATCCGGTTCAGGTTTACTGACCTGACAACCGCCGAAAATCTTTTAATAAAGCAGCACCAGCATTTGTTGCAATTGCAAAATGCCTGTATTTTCAGGTTACAAGAATTCATGCATGCATAAGATCGATCTAAATTGTGATATGGGTGAAGGCATTGGTCATGATGCGCTCATCATGCCTTATATCACTTCAGTTAGCATTGCCTGCGGTTTTCATGCGGGTAATGTGAACGCCATGTATGATACCATTGAGCTGGCGGTAAAACATAATGTGTCGGTTGGCGCCCATGTATCTTATATGGATAAAACTAATTTTGGCAGAACGGAAATGAATTTACCTCAAGAAGAAGTTTATGAGTTGGTGGCGCAGCAGTTAATATTGCTTAAAGAGATCACGGACCTTTTTAATATACAACTCACGCATGTAAAACCTCATGGCGCATTGTATAACCAGTCAGCAAGGGATGCTGCGCTTGCGAAAACAATCGCAAGGGCTGTGAAGGATTTTGATCAACAACTTATCCTATTTGGATTAAGCGGCAGTTATTCTACCCGGGAAGCGGAATTGCTGGGATTAAAAACATCGAGCGAAGTTTTTGCCGACCGCAGTTACCAGGACGATGGGTCATTAACGGCAAGATCACAGCCAGGTGCATTGATAGAAGATGTAAACAAAGCTGTAAAACAGGTTTTGCAAATGATCGATGAGGGCACGGTAACAACTGTTTCAGGAAAAACCATCCCGATCAGGGCCCAAACAATTTGTATACACGGCGACGGGATACATGCTGTTCAATTCGCCAAAGCCATTCATGATGCGCTCACGAAATAACAATACTCATTGAGTTCATGAAAAGGAACCCGGCGATACTTGGCGCTGCCTTTTTAATGGCCACTTCAGCTATTGGTCCTGGTTTTTTAAATAATACCAGTTTATTCACGAAAGAGCTGCTCACCAGTTTTGGTTTCGTTATCCTGGTGTCTATCCTGCTTGATATCGGTGCACAATTAAACATCTGGCGAATTATAACGGTAAGTGAAACAAGGGCGCAGGACCTGTCCAATAAATTATTCCCGGGCCTTGGATATGTGCTGTCTTTCTTAGTGGCCTTTGGCGGGTTAGCGTTTAACGTGGGCAATATTGCAGGTTGCGGCTTAGGTCTGGAAGTGCTGACAGGTCTTGATCCTAAATGGGGTGCGGTGATCAGCGGTATAATCGCTTTAGTTATTTTTTGGACAAAAGAAGCCGGCAAAGCCATTGATCTCTTTGTAAAAATATTGGGTATGGCGATGATTGGACTCACGGTTTATGTCATGTTTGCTTCTCACCCTCCTTTTGGTAAAGCGATCCTGCATACATTCTGGCCGGAGAAGATCAATATAAAAATGATCGTGGCTCTGGTAGGCGGAACGGTTGGTGGATATATCAGTTTTGCCGGTGCGCATCGGCTGTTGGATGCAAACATAAAAGGCAAAGCAGCCATTCCAAAAGTAAATCGAAGCGCTGTGACAGGTATTATCATTACTTCCATTATGCGTTATGTTTTATTTCTCGCGGCCCTTGGGGTGGTATGGAGTGGTGCGTTGCTTAGCGATAAAAATCCTGCCGCCTCGGTGTTTGAAATAGCCGCCGGTAACGCCGGGTATAAATTTTTTGGCGTAGTGATGTGGGCCGCGGCTATTACTTCCGTGATCGGTGCTTCCTATACTTCCGTTTCATTTTGGAAAACATTTCATCCTTCCCTGGAAAGAAACCAGCGATGGCTGATAACAGGTTTCATTATTATTTCAACCATCGTTTTTATTATCCTTCAACAAACACCCGGTTATATTTTAGTAACGGCCGGTGCATTAAATGGAATGATACTTCCAGTGGCCCTAGCTATTATGTTGGTCTCTGTAACCAGGAAAAACTTATTTGTATCCTATCGGCATCCTCTTTGGATGCAGATCATAGGTTGGCTGGTAGTAGGTGTTATGGGTTGGATGGGAGGAATACTTATTGCGGAAAGTTTGCGTAAAGTGTTTTGAAGCTCCCGCAGGCCAAATTTATCAAGCTAAGCAATGCCTTGCAATAGCTCCGTTAGGAGAAGCCTTGTAAGGGCGCCGTTTTGAAACACCGTGCCTATGGCACTTTACAAATCTTATCATTTCGTTTGTACCAAAACATCGCCTCTACGTGGCTTAATTTAATGACACTGCCCGCAGGCAGGAAGCAATACTTTTCTTAGCTCTCCTTCATTATTGAAAATTGGAATATGAATAAGCCGCATCGCTTTTTTAATGCTTAACCATCGATACAATGGCCTCATTAGTGTTTGTCTGACAATATTTCCAGGGGATTGGCGTTGTTTAATGCGCCACTAATTGTCTTTACCTCTTGCTGTTCAACAGTGTAGGTCGGGGCACAAAGCAAAAACTGTTTTTACTAACTGCCAGTTTCTATGAAACCACGAACCCGCTCTCTTATATTTGCCTTACTATTTTCGGCACTTTTCAGCACTATTGTGCAGGGTCAGGCTATCGGAATCACCGCTTCGGCAGTATCGCTGAGCGATTGTAACCAGAGCGACTATTTTAATACATCCGGCCTGATCGGCCCTGTGGGAAATGTATTAACGAATACTAATCTTGGAACATATACCCAGAATTCCGGAACATTAATTTTAAGAGGAGGAGAAGTAAGGACCTTTAAAACTCCGGGGACTTCAAATGTCTGTAGTGCCCGCATGTATTACCGAATTTATCTTCAAAGCGGTGTACCCGGCGCTTTTTCTATTATTGATTTTCCCCTGGCTGATGATTGCGATGTGCCCAGCAGCCAGTTTCCTTCAGGTGGAACTTGCGCCGCCGGTGACCAAAAATGGAACCGGGTGATCGCGGACGGAACCATCACCCCTTACCCGCCTGTAAATCTTACTTCGCTTGCCCCGGGAAATTATGTATTGGAAGTTTATTATGATATAGCAGGTTCTTCTGTCTCCACTACGCAATGTGATGAAATAATCGTTTTAAATAATAGCGGCAACAATTACAAAGCTTTCTTTTCTATCCAGGCGCCTGACCTGGCCAGTAACAACCCAACTACCTGTGGTGGTACCGAAGGTTATATAACCATCAGTGGTCTTGTCGCAGGTGCAACGTATGCTGTCAGCTATACTGATGATGGTGTTCCGGTTGGTCCGCTTAATATTAACGCAAGCGGAGCAGGCCAGATCATTTTAAGTGGATTAAATGCCGGGGTGTATTCAGATTTTCAATTACTCATCAATGGCTGTAACACCGATCTTTTCACAGGAATAATTTTATCAAACCCCGTATTTACTCCCACATTTACCAGGATTCAACCTTTCTGCGCCGGATCCATACAACCCGTCCTGCCACTCGTTTCCAA
>JANOCH010000473.1:0-2447 GCA_031412015.1 Chitinophagaceae bacterium | reverse complement strand
CCATTACCAATTACAGGGTTTTCATATATGATCCCGCCTTTCAGCGAAATCATTTCTCAAGGTTACCCAATTTCTTTGCCAAAAGAAAAAAGTTGGGGAAAATGTTGCCGAAAGTTACCCCCGTGTGGAAACTATACGTGGTATTACTTCTATCCAATCGCCCCCTTCTTACGTGATTCTTATCTTCAATCAAGAAATTGATTATGACCAAATTTATATGAAACAAAGGGGTCCGGAAACAGATGATTTTGGCATCAATAGTAAAAACTGAAAAAGATTTATATTTTTACGAAAAAACCTACCCTACCCAAGTAAGGATACGGGGCAACATGAAGGGATTTTTACATTTACTAACCGAACCTGTGTATACACTTAAAAAGATGTCATGAACCAACGTCTCGCTACTTTACTTCGAATAAGCTTTGTTATACTTGACCTGCTTGTTTTAAATCTTGTATTCATCATTTGTCAATACGTTTTCAGGGATGCTATTATATTAAACAAAGAACAATATACTTATTTGTGGTTTTTTTCTAATGCGGCATGGGTAGCGGCAAGCTGGGCCACCAGTATTTACCACGATACCTACATTTATTCCTTTGAAAAATTTTCCAGGCGAACCATGACGGCCTTTGTTTACCTGCTTGCCCTGGAAATGCTTTACCTGTTCTTTAATAAAGACGCCCAGATATCAAGACTGTTCCTGATCAGTATCCTTTCTTCGTTCGCCATTAGTTTATTGATCAACCGTTTTCTGCACCTTGCGATGCAGCAGTTCTTTCAAAGCAAGGACCATATTGTAAGAAAAGTAATGATCATCGGGTATAATGAAAGAGCAAAGAAACTGGCCAGCTACCTGGAGCAGGAGCCGATAAAAACCGAGATCGTAGGCTTCTGTGAAGAAGAAGAAAATGTGAATGAGCTTTCTCTCTACCCGATCGTTGGCAGGGTTGGCGATGCTATTGAAGCTTCGAAACTGCATGAAGTAACTGAAATATTTTCTACCATCGCTCCGGAACAACAATCCGGTATTTACAAATTGATCAATGATGCGGACCAGGCCTGTATCAGGTTTCGGATCGTTCCAGACTTTAATCATTTTATACGCAAACCAGTACATCTTGAATATTTAAAAGATATCCCGGTATTGTCGCTTCGCAAAGAACCATTGGATGATGTAGGCAACAGGATCAAGAAGCGTCTCTTTGACCTGGCAATCAGCTCACTGGTTACCATATTTATACTTTCCTGGCTGATACCTATTGTTTCGTTATTGATATGGCTGGATTCACGCGGGCCCATTTTCTTTATCCAGCAAAGAAGTGGAAAGAATGGAAAGACCTTCAACTGTATCAAATTTAGAAGTATGAAGGTTAACAAAGATTCGAATGAAAAACAGGCTACAAAAAATGACAAACGTGTCACCAAGCTGGGTAGTTTCTTACGAAAGTCCAACCTGGATGAAATGCCACAATTCTTTAATGTGCTGATGAGCGATATGAGCATTGTGGGTCCGAGACCCCATATGCTGAAACATACAGATGATTATTCCAAGCTGCTAAATCGCTATATGGTACGCCATTTTTTAAAACCGGGAATTACAGGTTGGGCGCAAATACATGGCTACCGCGGCGAAATTAAACACGTGCAGGATATTAATAACCGTGTTGAATATGATATCTGGTATCTTGAAAACTGGAGTATTTGGCTCGACACCCGAATAATATTAATGACTGCCTTTAATATGGCCAAAGGTGAAAAGAACGCGTATTAAACGGGTTTTGCAAATTGTGAACTTCTCCAATTAAATAAAATTATCACGCAGGGTGCACAGAGAGCGCCGGGCGTATTTCATTTTACCTGATTCACTGATTTATTTAACTCTGCGAACACCGCGTCCCCGGCGTGAAATCAATTTGAAACTCCCAATCCTTTGGTTATTCAGTAATTGACAAAACAACAAACTCAGACTCTGTTGTCAGTGAATGCTTATATAGTTGGTTGATAAATGAGTTTCCCCATTTGGCATAATAATAAAGCATATTATCGTACCGCTCCTGCAAACCATTATTGGCAAAAAGTTTTTCCCTGAAAGCGTGTATCTGTCGTTGCTGGTCAGAAAATTTTCTTTTTTCCGCTCTCAACATTTTCTTCTCCAATTCATGCAAGCGGTATAATGTCGTAGTCTTTAGAGAGTCCACATGCTTCGCCAGGGTTATATCAATAGAAGAAGCTTGCCTTTTAATCGATTCGTATAACTGTTCCGTTGCCGACAACGTGCCGTTAAGTTGCACTTTTTGGTCTGTTTCTCTTACTACTAAACGGTTGATCAACTCCTGTTCGTTTAAAAAAATATCTTCCAGTTTAAAGCCCAACCGATCTATCTTCTCCTGCCATTTTTTTTCCAGGATCAAAAATGAGTTTCGTAACAATTGAACAGGATAAGG
>JANOCH010000472.1:0-5404 GCA_031412015.1 Chitinophagaceae bacterium | reverse complement strand
AAAATTGAAAACCAGAATCGTGGCTTTTATGGCGGGGCCATCGGCTTTATTGGTTTTAATGGTGATGTAAACCAGGCGATCATGATCCGTACGTTTTTAAGCCGCAACAATACACTGATCTACCAGGCCGGCGCCGGTGTGGTAGCGGCATCACAACCGGAAAGTGAATTGCAGGAAGTGAATAATAAATTAGGAGCATTGAAGAAGGCGATTGAACTGGCGGAGAATCTTTAGTAATAAAATGTTCAATAATCAATGCTCAATGTTCAATTTTCAATAGGGGTCCAGATGAGCATTGAGTATTGAAAATTGAGCATTGAACATTTAAAAACAGCAGTCTTGAAAATTTTAGTTTTTGACAATTACGATTCCTTTACGTACAACCTGGTTCATTTGGTGGAGAAGATCACGCATGAAAAAGTAGATGTCTATCGCAATGACCAGTTGCCATTGGAAAAAGTGAAAGGTTATGATAAGATCATTTTATCACCGGGTCCGGGAATACCGGAAGAAGCCGGTTTGTTATTACCATTGATCAAAGAATATGCGCCTTCCAAATCTATACTGGGGGTTTGTCTGGGTCACCAGGCGATCGGTGAAGCCTTTGGTGGTAAGCTGGTGAATTTGTCAACGGTGTATCATGGGGTGGCAACGAAGATTGAGATCGGGAAAGGGAAGTCAGATCCCGATAGCTATCGGGACGGAAGTCGGAAGTCAGAAGGGAAGAGTCCTTTGTTTGAAGGACTACCGGATGAGATCGAAGTCGGTCGTTATCATTCGTGGATCGTATCGGATGAAGGGTTTCCGGATGAATTGGAAGTGACAGCGAGAGATGAGAACAATTATATCATGGCTTTGCAGCATAAAAAGTATGATGTACAGGGAGTGCAGTTTCACCCGGAGAGTGTGTTGACGCCGGATGGGGAGAAAATATTGAGGAATTGGTTAAACCCCCAATCCCCCTAAAGGGGGCTTTAGTGAACTGAAGTTGGTTGATTTTTATTAAAGAGATTTTTTTTCCAAGCGTATATGAAAAAAATATTGCAATACTTATTCGAACACAAAACACTGAGTCGTGAACAGGCGAAAGAAGTGCTGGTGAATATCGGCAAGGGTGTTTATAACGAACATGAAGTAACGGCTTTCATGACGGTGTTCCTGATGCGCAGTATTACCATTAAGGAACTGCAGGGTTTCAGGGATGCATTACTGGAATTATGTGTGCCCGTTGATCTGAAAGAGTTTGAAACGATTGATATAGTAGGTACCGGTGGTGATGGGAAAGATACTTTTAATATCTCAACGCTTTCTTGTTTTATCGTAGCAGGTACAGGACAGAAAGTAGCCAAGCACGGTAACTATGGAGCATCTTCGATCAGTGGCGCTTCAAATGTAATGGAGCAATTAGGTTATAAATTCAAAAATGATAACGCCAGTTTAAAAAAAGAAGTTGATCAGGCGAATATCTGTTTTTTGCATGCGCCGTTGTTTCACCCGGCTTTGAAAACGGTGGGCCCTATCCGAAAAAACCTGGCGATGCGTACTTTTTTTAATATGCTTGGCCCGATGGTGAATCCTTCTTCGCCGCAATACCAGTTGGTGGGTGTTTATAGCCTTGAGATGGCACGTATTTATAATTACCTGTTACAGTTGACCGGGAAGCCTTTCACGATCATTCATAGTTTGGATGGTTATGATGAAGTATCACTAACAAACGATACCAAGGTGATCACCAACGAAGGGGAAAGAGTGATGACGCCGGAGCAGTTGGGCAAAAGAATGGTGGCCGCTTCCGATATTCAGGGTGGCAAAACAGTGGAAGAGTCGGCGAAGATATTTTCAACAATTATTAAAGGTGAAGGCAATTGGGCGCAGAATGCCGTCGTATTGGCCAATGCCGCTATGGCCCTGCATTGCACCGGGAAGTTTAAGAGTTATGATGATGCCTATCATGCGGCGGTAGAAAGTTTAGAGAATGGAAAAGCGTATGAATCTTTACAAAAACTAATTTCGCTGCAAGCTAATTGAGAGAAGCTTAAAGTTTTTATAGCCGGTCCATTGGACTCCTTTGGAGGAAGACGGGAAGGCGGAAAGAAAAGACAAGCAGATTTTTATACTTGCCGTTTTACCGCCTTCCCGGCAAATACAACGGAAGTGAAATTTGAGAATGCGGTAAAGCGGCAAAAGTTTCGGGATATTTTTAATTTGATTTTCAAGTATGGATATTTTAGAAAAAATAGTAGCGGCGAAACGAAAGGAGATCGAAAAATATAAACCCCTGAGCAGTATCGAACGGTTCAGGAAGGAAGGTTTTTTCTGGGAAATTAAGAACCGTTCTTTGAAGGAAAGTTTATTGGCTGAAGGCAGTACTGGTATCATTGCGGAGTTCAAACGGAAAAGCCCCAGCAAGGGCTGGTTTAAAACAAAAGAACTGGAAGTAGAGCATGTCGTTACATCTTATAATAGTAAAGGAGCGGCTGGTATCTCGGTATTGACTGACGAAGAATTCTTTGGCGGCGACCTGGATGACCTGATACAAACAAAAGTCATTGCCGATATCCCGGTGCTTCGCAAGGATTTTATGGTGGATGAATGGCAGATAGCGGAAGCAAAAGCATTCGGGGCTGATGTGATATTGCTGATCGCGGCCTGTTTGACTCCGATACAAGTAAAACAACTGGCCCTGTTTACCAAAACTATCGGGCTGGAAGTCTTGCTGGAAGTACATAACGAAGAAGAACTCGGGCATATTTGTGATGAAGTAGACCTGGTAGGGGTTAATAACCGCAACCTGAAGACATTCGATGTGGATATCAATACTTCGTTGGAACTGATCGGTAAGATACCTTCGGATAAACCAGCTGTTGCGGAAAGTGGTATCAGTAATGTGGAAACGATTGTAACTTTAAAAAAAGCGGGTTTTAAAGGTTTCCTGATCGGGGAGACATTTATGAAAGAACCCGATCCGGGAAAAGCCTTTTCGGAATTTGTAACAGAACTAAGGTCCATTGAATAATAAACCGGCTATCGATACCAATTTTAAACGATTGCTTTTGCAGATTAATTCAAACAAAAAGCAAAAGCGTTATGAGAATTAAAGTATGCGGGATGACATTGCCCGAACAGGTGAATGCTCTTGATGAAATGGGAGTTGATTTCGCCGGGTTCATCTTTTATCCCAAATCGCCAAGATATATCGGTAATAAGATATCGGCGGAAAAGATGAGGAAGATAAAAGGGCATATCGCTAAAGTGGGTGTGTTTGTCAATGAGCCGTATGAGGATATGATGCGGACAGTGGAAGAATACCGTTTGGATATGGTGCAGTTGCACGGCGACGAGACGCCGTTCTTTTGTGAAAAAGTGGCGAATTATGTGACGGTGATAAAGGCCTTTCGTTTGTCGGACAATGACCCGATCGATTGGATCGTCCGTCCTTATCATGACAGCACGGATATGTATATGTTTGACACGATGGGAGCAGGATACGGCGGTACAGGTAAAAAATTTGACTGGAATGTGCTGAAGGATGCCAGTATCAATAAGCTCTTTTTCCTGAGTGGTGGTATTGAGCCGGGAGATGAAGAAAGTATAAAAAAGTTTATGCAGGAACCGGTGGCCCAAAAATTGTTCTCTATCGATATCAACAGCAAATTTGAGATAGCTCCCGGTGTGAAAGATATGCGAAAGGTAAAAACATTGGTGAATCAATTAAAACTACCACGCCGCGGAACGGAATAGCGCACTATGAGTTGAAAGTATACCGCTTTGAAAACAAAAATGAGAAATGGTTATGATAAATATAAAAGTAAACGGAATTACGGAACTGAAACAATTGAAGCAATTGGATGGCCTGGGTATTGATTTCGCCGGTTTGGATTTTGATGCAAAATCTCCGTGGTTTGTTGGCGGAAAGATCGCAGGAAAAGAACTCAAGGACGCTGATTTTGATATCCGGAAAGTAGGCGTATTTACCGATGCAGGCTATGGTGAAATAATGAAGGCCATCGATGAATATGGAATTGATGTGGTGCAATTGCAGGGTAATGAAACGCCAGAGCTGTGTAAAAAATTATCACGGGAAACGGAGGTCATAAAATCTTTTACGATCACTGATCCTAAAGCTTCCATTGATGAACAAATAGCAGATTACGATGAGGATTGCGACTATTATCTTTTTAATGTAGCCAAACAGGCCGATTGGAAACAACTCACAAAGAGCAGTATTGAAAAGCCTTTTTTTCTCAGTGGTAATATCGGTCCCGAAGATGTCAAGAAACTGAAAACCTTTACCCATCCCGATTTTTTTGGGGTAGAGATCAATGAGCGATTTGAAAAGAGTGTTGGCGTGAAAGATATGGTGGGCATACTTCAATTTAAACAGGGGTTTAAAAAATGATGAGCTGCGTTGCCGGTCTCTGGCTCCGCAAAGCATCGCAGAATGATTATCAAAAATGAAAATAGAAAAATATACAGTTCCTGATGCGCAAGGCTACTACGGTCAGTTCGGTGGCGCTTATATTCCCGAAATGTTACACCGGAATGTAGAGCAGTTGAAGTCGAAGTACCTGGAAGTGATCAATGAGCCTGCTTTTCAAAAAGAGTTTCGTGATCTATTGAAAGATTATGCAGGCCGGCCAACCCCCTTATATCATGCGGAAAGGTTAAGTGAACAATTTGGCACTACCATCTACCTGAAGCGGGAAGATCTTTGTCACACAGGAGCCCATAAGATCAACAACACTATCGGACAAATATTGTTAGCGGAACGATTGGGAAAGAAAAGGATCATTGCCGAAACAGGTGCTGGTCAGCATGGCGTGGCCACGGCAACGGTCTGTGCGTTGAAAGGAGTGGAGTGTATTGTTTACATGGGGGAGAAAGATATTGAAAGACAGGCGCCGAATGTGGCAAGAATGAAAATGCTGGGGGCGACGGTAATTCCTGCTACATCAGGAAGCAAAACATTAAAGGATGCTACTAATGAAGCGATAAGAGACTGGATCAATAATCCCAATGATACCTATTATATTATTGGTTCCGTGGTAGGCCCGCATCCTTATCCTGATATGGTAGCCCGGTTTCAAAGTGTGATCAGTGAAGAGATAAGGTGGCAGCTAAAAGAAAAAACAGGCAGTGAGTTGCCAACAAAAGTAATAGCCTGCGTTGGCGGTGGAAGTAATGCGGCAGGTGCTTTCTATCATTTCCTGGAAGAGCTTTCTGTGGAATTGATAGCGGTAGAAGCAGCTGGCTTGGGTATCAATAGTGGTTACAGCGCTGCTACTTCTCAATTGGGCAAACCGGGTATACTGCATGGTAGTAAAAGTTTGGTGATGCAAACAGCCGATGGACAGGTAGTAGAGCCGCATAGCATTTCAGCGGGATTGGATTACCCCGGTATTGG
>JANOCH010000471.1:0-3058 GCA_031412015.1 Chitinophagaceae bacterium | reverse complement strand
CACGGTATCTTATTATAACGCCGTTGGCGGTAATACCAAACAAAGTGTTACCGTATATGATTCAAAAGGAGCAAGAGTATATGTGAAAGTGTTTACTTTCAGCGGGCCTTATGAGTTGCACGATATTGACATCAGGGGCAGATCTAAAGGTGTATACTTTATTGTGGTGGGAGATGCGAATGGTAAAAAAATAGTGGATGGAAAGGTGCTGGTAAATTAGCGAATACCTAATATATAATATGACCGATTTCGCAGTTGTTGAACTCAGGAACATTGATCCGGACGAAATATCAGACGTTCTGGTAAAAGTTGAAAAATCATTTGGTATTAAGTTTGGAGATACAGAGCTGATTGACGTGTCAACTTTTGGCAATCTATGCGATATAATTGTTAAAAAGGTCGGAGGTAATGATATAAAGTGATTGCACCACACATCAAGCTTTTTACAAATGACGCAACTCTATTTCAGCAACATTGCAAATAGATAAAAGTAGCATCACGCATTACTCGGGATTAGCAGAACTTTTTCAGAGACCTCAGCGAAGACAGAGTATCGCGGCGGTCGAAAACGCATTGGGGTTTAAAATTAAGGTTTTGCGTCCCAAAGATTGGATCAGAGAGACTTTTGTTATAACTCACGTTATTTCAATTATTGTTCTGTTCGCAGTTTGGAAAATAGGGTTAGCAGGATTGTTATTTTCAACCATTGGTGAGGGACTCGCCAATAAGTTTGGCAAGGAGATGGAACTACAAACTCTGGGAGAACTTGCAAAAAAGATTTCAAGAGAAAATTATTTACACGCAAGACGCAATTCATCAACAATAAATAAAAATGAAATTATTCTGAAAGTGAAAGAACTTTTCAGCAAAGACCTCTTTCTGGCCGATTCATTTTTAAGAAGGGAAGCCGGCTTTAATTGAGTTTCAAAATCATAGAAATTCCCCAGCTTCTAAATGATTAACGGAGACTTAAATTTACAGCATTCAACCCCTCAACTTTCCTTACCTTTGCGCCTCCAAAAATCAGTGGTATAAATAATGATAAGCGTAAAAGATCTGAAACTGGCCTACGGCAAAAGGGTATTATTTGAAGAAGTGAACCTCAATTTCACCAAGGGAAATTGTTATGGTGTTATTGGAGCCAATGGCGCCGGTAAATCCACCTTTCTGAAGATATTGAGCGGCGAGATAGAGCCTAATAAGGGGTCGGTAGATATTACACCCGGTGAGCGGATGGCGATTTTAAAGCAGAACCAGTTCGAATTTGACGAGGAAACGGTGTTGAATACCGTAATGATGGGGCACACCAAGCTTTGGAAAGTAGCGAAAGAAAGAGAAAGCATTTATGCTCTCGCCGATTTTACCGAGGAAGATGGTATGAAAGCCGCGGAGTTAGAAGGTGAATTTGGTGAAATGGGTGGCTATACGGCAGAAAGTGACGCTGGCATGTTGTTGGGTGAGCTGGGGGTTAACGAAGAATACCACGGCGCTTTGATGAAAGATATACCGTCAAATCTAAAGGTCCGGGTGTTGTTAGCCCAGGCATTATTTGGTAACCCGGATATCCTGTTACTTGATGAGCCTACCAACGGTCTTGATATTGAAACCATCGGTTGGCTGGAAAACTTTTTAGCCGATTACGAGAATGTGGTGTTAGTGGTCAGTCACGATCGTCACTTCCTCGATGCTGTATGTACCCATGTAGCTGATGTAGACCGGCAGAAAATAAAAATATTTACGGGTAACTATACTTTTTGGTATGAGAGTTCTCAATTGATGGCCCGGCAGGTAAATGATAAGAACAAAAAGACGGAGGAAAAACGCCAGGCCCTTATTGATTTCATTGCACGATTCAGTGCGAACGCTTCAAAGAGTAAGCAGGCCACGAGCCGTAAGAAAGCACTTGAAAAATTATCTATTGAGGAGATAGAACCCAGTTACAGGAAATATCCCGGTATTATTTTCCAACAACTGAGGGAAGTGGGTAATCAAATATTGAATACGGAAAAACTGAGCAAGTCAGTTGACGGTCGTGTACTGTTCAAAGATGTAACCCTGAATGTAAACAAAGGGGATAAGATAGCCTTACTTAGTCGTGATCCACTGGCAGTAACCAGTTTCTTTAATATCATTACTGGCGAAGCGATAGCCGACAGCGGTTCTTATGCCTGGGGAAGTACGGTGACGCATGCTTACTTGCCGCAGGAGAACAGCCAGTATTTTACCGGGCAGGACAATTTGATGGATTGGTTGCGTCAATATGTGCCACCACACGTAACGGATGTCGACGAGCCCTTCTTACGTGGATTTTTAGGTAAGATGTTATTTAGCGGCGATGATGTACTGAAGAAAACAAATGTGTTGAGCGGGGGCGAAAAAGTTCGCTGTATGCTTAGCCGTATGATGCTGCAAAATCCCAACGTTATTTTATTGGATCAGCCGACCAACCACCTCGACCTGGAAAGTATTCAAAGCTTTAACGAACAGTGTACCGATTATAAAGGTGTTGTATTGCTGACCAGCCATGACCATACCTTTATGCAAACGGTCGCTAACCGTGTCATTGAAATTACGCCTAAGGGTATTATTGACAGGCTGATGACCTTTGATGAATACCTGGCCGATGAAAGAGTGAAAGGTTTGAAGGAAGATATGTACAAATAGAGTAGCCGAAGGGTTGAGAAATTTACAGGTTGCCAATTCTTAAATTCTGGCAACATTTTTTACTATCGTTATTATTTATTTCGAAGCCACTTTCAAATCAACCCTTCTGTTCCTGGCCTTGCATTCCGGTGTATCATTTGCCGGGCATACCGGGTGTTCGGGTCCATAGCCCACCGCCTCTATTATTTGGTTCGATGCTACCCCAAGTTTGACCAATTCCTGCATAACCATCACGGCCCTTTCCCCGGATATCTTTTTGTTGACCACGGAATCACCGGTGTTGTCCGTATAGCCACCGATCTTTATTGAGGCGGTCGGAAAGTTTTTTAAAATGGCCACGAGGTTTTTGACCTGGGTCTGCGATTCAGCAGTTAACATTGCTTTGCCGGTTTCA